>JBDTDY010000363.1:0-7507 GCA_039922835.1 Ornithinibacter sp. | reverse complement strand
CCCGGGTCATCGCCACGCCGACCACCGTCCCTGCTGCGACGACGGCAGCCACGAGGAGGAGGGCGAGTGGCAGGAGGAACCTCGGTCGCGGGGCTGCATGGCGGTGCCGGGTCCGGGACGGGCGCTCTCCGCGGCCGCTCCTGGGCGTGCGTGCGGCGTCAGTCATGTGGCGAGTGTGACCGAAAGGACCGCGTGAGACAACGGTTTGCCGGGTCGTCTTCGACGGGACGCCCTGCACGGAGCGCGTCAGCGCACGACGACGGTGCCCCCGATCGGCATGAGTCCCTTGGCCCAGATCATGTCGATCGCGGCGTTGCTCAAGCGTGCGCATCCGTGCGAGGCGGCCCACGGCGGAATGCTGGGCGACCCGTGCACGGCGATGCCCCGGTTGAAGAACCGCGGCCGCCACAGCTCGCCGAGCGAGTTCGTCAGCGGGCCGTCAACCCCCCGGTAGACGGTGAAGCGACCCTTGGGCGTCGTCGCGAGCGCCCGGTTGCCCATGGTCGAGGTGTACTCCTCGCCGTTGCCGGTCGAGGTGTTGAGCACCGTCCGCACCGTCCCGTCGCGCACGACGAGCAGCACCTGGCGCGAGAGGTCGATCTCCACCCCGTCCCCTCGCAACGTGGCCCGCGGCCGGATGCCGTCAGCGAGCGCCTTCGCGGTCCGGGGCCCCACCACACCGTCCCGGCTGATGCCCGCCGACTTCTGCAGGGCCCACACCGCCTGCTGGGTCAACGAGCCGAACGACCCGTCCGGCTCGCCGAGCCAGTAGCCCAGCTCGCTGAGCCGCTTCTGCAGCTTCAGGACCGTCGGGCCGCGGTCACCGAGCACGAGGGTCGTGCGCGGCTTCGGTGTCGGCGCGGGGCTCGGCGACGGAGGAGTCGTCGGGACCGGGGTCGGCGAGGTGGCCGGTGGAGGCGTCGTCGGGATCGTGGTCGGGGGAGGCGCGGTGGCGGGGGTGGGTTTCGTCCGCAGCGTCGGGCTCACCGGGCCGGCAGACGGCGTGGGTGGCACCAGGCGCGACGGGGTCGCGGTCGGCGACGCCGTGCCTCGCTGGGGTGCCGAGGTCGCCGGAGCCGCTGATCGGGTCCCGACCCCGGAGGGCGGCACGGCACTCGTCGTGGGGCCGCTGCTCGGGGTCGACCCCGCGCCACCCGCCGACGGCGCCAGGCCATCCCACACCCCGCACCCGCTGAGCAGCAGGCCCGCAAGCATCGCGGCCAGCAGCCCCCCGGGCCCCCGAACACTCCTGCTGTGGTTCATCGGCGCCCACCTCCCGTCCTCGCCCGACTCGTGCGACAGGGCACCAGCACACGCGAGGACCGCCGGCCACGCCACCCGGCGCGCCCATTCGTGACCGAGTCGTTGCCTACCGGGGCGCTGCTCAGACGCGGTCGCGAATGGCTTCGTCGGTGGTGAGCACGCGTCTCGCGATGTCGACGTGGAGGTTCTCGACCATCCGACCACGGAAGGTGACGACTCCCGAACCGGATCGCTCCTCCCAGGCGGCCAGCACGCCTCGGGCGTCCTCGACCTCCTCCGCCGACGGGGCGAAGACCGCATTGCACGGCTGGACCTGGCCCGGGTGGATCAGGGTCTTGCCATCGAATCCCATGTCGCGCCCGGCGACGCACTCGGCGGCGAAACCCTCGGCGTCCTTGACGTCGTTGTAGACCCCGTCCAGGATCGCGATGCCAGCGGCACGAGCCGCCAGCACTGCCATCGACAGGGCGGTGGCCAGGGGTGCACGGCCGGGGACGTGCCGGGCGCCCAGCTCCTTGACGAGGTCATTGGTCCCCATGACCAGCACCGCGAGCCTGTCGCTGGATGAGGCGAGCTCGGCCACGTCGAGGATCGCCCCCGGCGTCTCGACCATCGCCCACAACGTGGTGTGCTCGGGAGCGCCGTGCGCCTCCATCGCCGAGACCAGGTCGCGCACCTGCTGTGCCGAGCCGACCTTGGGGACGACGATCCCGTCGGGCCCGGCACCGCAGGCGGCAGCAAGGTCCCGTGCGTGCCACTGCGTACCGATCCCGTTGACCCTGATCGTCAGTTCGCGAGCGCCATACTCCCCTGACGACGCTGCAGCGCAGGCGTTCTCACGCGCACTCTCCTTGTGGTCCGGCCCCACCGCATCCTCGAGGTCGAGGATGAGACCGTCCACCGGGAGCGTCTTGGCCTTCTCCAGCGCACGCTCGTTGCTGGCCGGCATGTAGAGCACGGAGCGTCGCGGCCGGTATGCCGGGGAGCCGCTCACGCGCCTGCCTCCCCGTCCGCCCTGACCGGCTCCACGGCATACAGCTCGGCGAGCTCCGGGTCGTTGGCCGACAGCCGGTCGGCGAGCTCGAGGATGACCAAGCACTGCTTGAGGCTCGCGTCGTCCTCCATCTTGCCGTCGAGCATGACCGCTCCGGTGCCGTCGCCCATCGCCTCCTTGACCCGTCGGGCGTGCGCCACGTCGTCGGCGCTCGGGCTGAAGACCTTCTTCGCGATCGCGATCTGCGCCGGGTGCAACGTCCAGGTGCCCACGCAACCGAGGAGGAAGGCGTTGCGGAACTGGTCCTCGCAGGCGACCACGTCGGCGATGTCCCCGAAGGGGCCGTAGTAGGGGAAGATCCCGTGCATCGCACAGGCGTCGACCATGCGGGCGATCGTGTAGTGCCACAGGTCCTGCTGGAAGGTCTGTCGCGGGCCGGTGATGTCTCCGTCGACCGGGTCCTGGCGCACCAGGTAGCCGGGGTGACCACCACCGACGCGGGTCGTCTTCATCCGACGGTCGGCCGCGAGGTCTGCCGGACCGAGGCTGATGCCCTGCATCCGGGGGCTGGCACCGGCGATCTCCTCGACACTCGCCATGCCACGTGCCGTCTCCAGGATCGCGTGGACGAGGATCGGCCGGGTCAGCCCGGCTCGCGCCTCCAGCTGCGCGAGGAGCCGGTCGACGTAGTGGATGTCCTCCGGGCCCTGCACCTTGGGCACCATGATCACATCGAGCTTGTCGCCCACCTCCCCCACCAGGGTGGTGAGGTCATCGAGCACCCACGGGGAGTCGAGCGCGTTGACCCGGGTCCAGAGCTGGGTGTGCTCGCCGAAGTCGGTGGCGGCCGCGATCGAGACCAGGCCGGCCCGGGCTGCTTCCTTGCGATCGGCCTTGACCGCGTCCTCGAGGTTGCCCAGGAGCACGTCGACCGAGCCGACGAGCTGGGGCACCTTGGCGGCCATCCGCTCGTTGCTCGGGTCGAAGAAGTGGATCATCCGCGAGGGTCGGGCCGGCACCTGCCGGACGGGGGCGGGAGCACCCACCGCGAGGGGGGAGAAGAAGTCCTTGGCGCTGCGCATGCTCGGGGTGGCCTCTCGGGCGGGGGGACAGGTCGTGCCGGGGACGCTAGCAGCGGACGCCCGGCATCCGTTGTGAGAGAGTTCACGGTGTGACGGACGACGCCCCGGCACCGCCGACCACCCCCACCCCGGGGCCCAACATCACGCGGCTGACCCATGAGGCCGCGAGCAAGTCCGCGCTCCTCTGGGTGCGCGTCCCCGGGGGGAGCACCCACCCCGCCTGGCACGTCTGGCACGACGACGGGGACGAGCGCGGCACCGGCCCGGCGGCATACGTCGTCTCCGGCCCCGGGGAGCAGCCGCTTCCCTGGCTGCCCGACGAGGTCGAGCTCATCCTGCGCAGCAAGGACAACGGTGGGCGGCTGCTCACCCTGCACGCCACCGCCCGCGAGGTGAGCCCCGACTCCCCCGAGTGGGACGCGGCGGCCGAGGTGCTCCGCCCCGTGCGGCTCAACGCCGTCGGCGACGTGGTGCAACGGTGGCGCGAGTCGTGCACCATCCACGTCCTCACCCCCCACGGCAGGCCGATCGAGGCGCCCGGCTCCTACTCCAGCGACTCCGGAGCCGCGCCGGTCCGCCCGGCACCGGCTGCCACGGCGACCTGGCGTCCGTGGCACTGGCGAGGTCGTGCCGGGGCACGGCGCAACACGACCCGCTGACCGGGTGCGCGCCCGGCCCCGCCGGATAGCCTGTGCCGTGTGAGCACGCCCACCCGCGCCTTCGTCGGCCGCCTGACCGAGCTGAGTGTCTTCGACCCGCTCGGTGACCAGGTCGGCCGGGTGCGTGACGTCGTGGTGACCTTCAGCTCCAGTCGCAGCAGGCCTCGGGTCATCGGGTTGGTCGTCGAGGTGCCCGGTCGGCGCCGGGTGTTCGTGCCGATGACGCGGGTGACCTCCGTGGAAGGCGGCCAGGTCATCACGACCGGCCTCGTCAACATGCGCCGCTTCGAGCAGCGACCCAATGAGACCCTCGTCGTCGCAGAGCTGTTCGAGAGGTCCGTGACGGCCCGCACCGAGGACGGCGAGGTCGTCGAGGCCACCATCGAGGACATCGGCATCGAGCAGTCCGGTGCGCGCGGCTGGAGCGTGGGTCGGGCCTACCTCCGCCGAGGCCCGGCCCGGGCGGGGCTCAGCCGGCTCGGCCGCCGGCGCGGTGAGACCTTCCTCGTGCCGATCGAGGACGTCACGGGGATGCGCGACGCCTCGGAGGGCCAGGGCGCGGCCAAGCTGCTCGAGACCTACGAGGACCTCAAGCCCGCGGACCTCGCAGAGGTCATCCACGACCTGAGCCCCCAACGGCGAGCCGAGGTGGCCGCGGCGCTGGGCGACGAGCGGCTCGCGGACGTCATCGAGGAGCTCCCGGAGGACGACCAGGTGGAGATCCTCGCCGGCCTCGACGTGGGCCGAGCCGCCGACGTGCTGGAGGCGATGGAGCCCGACGACGCTGCGGACCTGCTGGCCGAGCTGCCCAAGGAGCGCCAGGAGGAGCTGCTCCAGAGGATGGAGCCCGACGAGGCCGCCGACCTGCGCCGCCTGCTCACCTACGACGAGAACACCGCCGGTGGCCTGATGACCACCGAGCCGGTGATCCTGGGTCCGGAGGACTCCATCGCCCAGGCGCTGGCCGTCGTCCGCCGCAAGGAGCTCTCCACGGCTTTGGCCTGCACCGTGTTCGTCTGTCGCTCACCCCTGGAGACCCCCACCGGCAAGTACCTCGGCATGGTGCACATCCAGCGGCTGCTGCGCGAGCCCCCGCACGCCCCCATCGGCGGCATCCTCGACAAGGACGTCGACCCGCTCCTGCCGAGTGCCACCCTGGGTCAGGTGACCCGCATGCTCGCGACCTATGACCTCGTGGGCGTGCCCGTCGTGGACGCGGAGGGGCACCTCCTGGGCGCGGTGACGGTCGACGACGTCCTCGACCACATCCTCCCCGAGGACTGGCGCGAGGAGCGCCACGACGTGGTCGCCACCGAGCCGGTGACCCGTGGCTGAGCGGCGACCGCGCATCGACCAGCCTCGCGAGGGTGGCCGTCGCTTCTCCACGCCGACCCTCTTCACCGAGGAGGCCTTCGGGATCATCTCGGAGAAGTTCGCGCGCTTCATGGGCACGCCGTACTTCCTCATCGGTATGACCGTCTTCGTGCTCGGCTGGCTCGGCTGGAACGTGATTGCACCGGAGTCGGTCCGCTTCGACACCTACCCGTTCATCTTCCTCACGCTGATGCTGAGCCTGCAGGCCTCGTATGCGGCGCCGCTGATCCTGCTGGCCCAGAACCGTCAGGCCGACCGCGATCGCGTCGGCCTGGAGCAGGACCGCTCGCGCGATGAGCGCAACCTCGCCGACACCGAGTTCCTCACTCGTGAGGTGGCGGCGCTGCGGATCGCGATGCGGGACTCGGCGACCCGCGACTTCGTGCGCAGCGAGCTGCGTGACCTGCTCGATGAGATGGAGGAGCGCGGTCTCGCGGTGACCCGGGTTGCCGAGCCCGACGAGGGCGCGGCCGGGGGCACGATCCCCTCGACCTAGACTGGGATGCATGTCCCCCGTCAGTCCCGACGCCCTGCACGCCGCACTCGAGACGGTCATCGACCCCGAGATCCGCAAGCCCGTCACCGAGCTCGGCATGGTCGAGAGCGTCGCCTGCGACGACGCCGGCCACGTCGCGGTCACCATCTTGCTGACGATCGCGGCGTGCCCGCTCAAGGACACCCTGACCAAGGACACCACCGCTGCCCTCTCCGCAGTCGAGGGTGTCACCGGCGTCACCGTGACGCTCGGGGTGATGAACGACGAGCAGCGCACCGCCCTGAAGACCCACCTGCGCGGCGGCGCGGCAGAGCGCGAGATCCCGTTCGCCAAGGCCGGGTCACTGACCCGCGTGTATGCCATCGCGTCCGGCAAGGGCGGGGTCGGCAAGTCCTCGGTCACCGCCAACCTCGCGGCGTCCTTCGCCCAGCAGGGCCTGCGTGTCGGCGTGGTCGACGCCGACATCTACGGCTTCTCGATCCCGCGGATGCTCGGGGTGGAGGGCCGTCCCACGCAGGTCGACGACATGATCCTCCCGCCGATCAGCCACGACGTGAAGGTCATCTCGATCGGGATGTTCGTGCCCGGAAACCAGCCCGTCGTCTGGCGCGGTCCGATGCTGCACCGCGCCCTCCAGCAGTTCCTCGCCGACGTCTTCTGGGGCGACCTCGACATCCTGCTCCTGGACCTCCCCCCGGGCACCGGTGACATCGCGATCTCGACGGCCCAGCTCATCCCCAACGCCGAGATCCTCGTGGTGACCACCCCACAACAGGCCGCTGCCGAGGTGGCGGAGCGGGCCGGAGCGATCGCCCTGCAGACCCACCAGAGGGTCGCGGGTGTCATCGAGAACATGAGCTGGCTCGAGCTGCCGGACGGGAGCCGTCAGGAGATCTTCGGATCCGGCGGTGGCCGTGAGGTGGCCGAGTCGCTCACGCGGGCCATCGGGTCCGAGGTGCCGCTGCTCGGCCAGATCCCACTCGACACGCGCCTGCGGATCGGGGCCGACCAGGGGATGCCGGTGGTGCTGGGTGAGCCCGACTCGCCTGCGGCGGTGGCTCTTCGAGGCATCGCTCGAGGTCTGGGCGCCCGCGCCCGAGGCTTGGCCGGTCGCTCACTCGGCCTGACCCCCACCTCGCGCTGACCCCGGCTCCCCTACCTCCCGGGCGCTCGCGTGCGTCTCGCGGGACGGGACTGCAGGACGCTCTGTGGGAGGGCCGCCGCGATGCGACCACTGGGTGTCCTGACGGACGTGGCCGCCAGGAGGGCGTCGATCACTGCCTCCTCGACACCGTCCAGGACCGCGCGGAAGAGCTCGTCCAGCTCCGAGGCCGTCAAGGCCACGTCCACGTCCCTGACGGTGGAGAGGGCCAGCGCGTAGTCGCCGCTCCCGTGGCTGAAGGCGGCACCGACCCGCCCGAGGGCGAAGACCCCGCGGGCCGCGATCCTCTCCAGCTCGCGGGCAGACGCGGGCACGTCGAGGGCGACCACCACGACGCAGGAACCCTCGGAGCTCGCGGGGCCGGCGTGGCTCAGGCCGAGTGCCTCGGGTGTGACCTCGGCGCCGTCGAGCCGGAGCACCCCGCCCATGTTGGCCTGCACCAGGACACCCACCGTGCCCTCATCTCCACGGATCCTC
>JBDTDY010000362.1:0-4661 GCA_039922835.1 Ornithinibacter sp. | reverse complement strand
GGGTTGAGCGGAATCGCGGCGTCGCCGGTCGAGGTGGCTCGGTCGAGCGGACGCTGACGCTGACGCTGACGCTGACGCTCTCGCTGACTCTGACTCTGACTCTGACTCTGACTCTGACTCTGACTCTGACGGCAGCGTGGCCACGGTAGGCCAGGAGAGGGTCCATACTTGCAGAGTTCTTCACTTTTGCAAGGAGAGGTGTCGTGCCCGTTCCGCTCTACCAGGCCAAGGCCGAGTTCTTCCGCACGCTCGGCCACCCCGTGCGCATCCGGGTGCTCGAGCTGTTGGCCGAGCGGGACCGCCCGGTCCACGAGATGCTCGCGGTGATCCATGTGCAGGCCACGAACCTCTCCCACCAGCTGGCGGTGCTGCGGCTCGCTGGTCTGGTCACCCAGCGTCGGGAGGGAGGCGAGGTCATCTACTCGCTCGCGCTGCCCGAGGTGCACGACCTGTTGACCATCGCGCGCGCCATCCTGACGGCCAAGAACGCCGACCGGGGTGGGCTCGTCGACGAGATCACGCCCGCGGCGACGTCGTCGTGAGCACGACTCCCACGGGCAGCCACGCACTGCACAGCGTGCGCTCACGCCTCGACGCGGTGCGTCCGCGCTCTCGGGACCTCCGCGCGATGCTGCGCACCCCGCGACGAGACCTCCTCGCCGGGGTCACCGTCGGGGTGGTCGCCCTGCCCCTCGCGCTCGCGTTCGGTATCGCCTCCGGCATGGGAGCGACCGCGGGGCTGGTGACGGCGATCGTCGCCGGCACCGTCGCCGCGATCTTCGGTGGCAGCCACGTGCAGGTCTCGGGACCGACCGGGGCGATGACCGTGGTGCTCGTCCCGATCGTGGCCGCGCACGGCGCAGACGGGGTGCTCATCGTCGGCCTGCTCGCCGGCGTCTTCCTCATCGCGATGGCTCTGGCCGGGATGGGCCGCTACGTGCGCTTCATTCCGCTGCCGGTCATCGAGGGCTTCACCCTCGGCATCGCGGCGCTCATCGCCTTGCAGCAGGTGCCGTCAGCGCTGGGCACGACGAGCCGACACGACCACGTCGTGCTCGGTGCGGCCGGGGCGGTGCTCGACTGGTTCTCGGCACCCCACGTCGCCGCGCTCGCGGTCAGCGCCGGTGTCACGGTCCTGATCCTCCTGGCGTCGAGGCTGCGGCCCACCCTGCCCGCGGCCCTGCTGGCCGTCGTGGCGGCCACGGTCCTGACGAGGGTGGCCGACCTGCAGATCGCGACGATCGGCGCCCTCCCCTCGCAGCTGTTCACCCTGAGCGTGCCGTCCGTGACGTGGACCGAGCTGCGCTCGCTCGTCGCCCCCGCCGTTGCCGTCGCGGCCCTCGCGGCGCTGGAGAGCCTGCTGTCGGCAACCGTCGCCGACGCCATGAGCGTCTCGGGGCGGCACGACCCCGACCGCGAGCTCTTCGGGCAGGGGCTGGCCAACCTGGCTTCCCCACTGCTCGGCGGCATCCCTGCGACGGCGGCCATCGCCCGAACCGCGGTCAACGTCCGCTCCGGGGCGCGCTCGCGGCTCGCCGCGGTCGTGCACTCCCTCGTGCTGCTCGTCATCGTGCTCGCGCTCGCCAAGGTCGTGGCGTGGATCCCGCTCGCGGCGCTGGCCGGCGTGCTCATCGCGACAGCGGTGCGGATGATCGAGGTGTCGAGCCTGCGCGCGCTGGTGCGCGTCTCGCGCAGCGACGCCTTCGTGCTGGCCCTGACGTTCCTCGCCACCGTCGTGCTCGACCTCGCGACCGCGGTGGTGCTCGGCATCGTCACGGCCGGCGCCCTGGCCCTGCGCCAGCTCGCGACCACCACCGAGCTGCACGCGGAGAGCGTCGGTGACGTCGAGGACTCGAGCGACGGCGACCTCGACGACCACGGCACCGAGGAGCGTGCCCTGCTCGACGAGCGCATCATCGCGTTCCGGCTGCACGGGCCGCTCTTCTTCGGCGGCGCCTACTCGGCCCTGCTCGAGCTCACCGAGGTGAGCGACGTGCGGGTCGCGATCCTGCGCATGTCCCACGTGACCACGCTGGACGCCACGGGAGCCGCCGTGCTCACCGACACGGTGCGCTCGCTGGAGTCCCGGGGCATCACGGTGCTGCTCTCCGGCGTGCCGGAACGGTTCGTGGCGAGGCTGTCGGCGACCGGCATCCACCAGCACCTCGCCGAGCTGCACCACCTCTTCGACCACACCCCCGACGCCATCGCCCACGCCCGTCGGCACGTGGCCCGCGACGGCCACCACTCTGCCGGCGCAGTACCGAGCGGGTGATCACGACCCGTCAGCCGAACGACACCACCGCCATCGGGTCGCGCTCCCCAGCCTGACATCGGGGCGATCGGGTCGACATGGCACGCTGGCTGTAGACCGTTCTCGAGAGGAACACGACGTGCGTACCCTGCTCAACATCATCTGGCTGGTCTTCGGCGGCTTCTGGCTCGCCCTGGGCTACGCGCTGGCCGGAGTCGTCTTCTGCGTGCTGGTCATCACCATTCCGCTGGGGGTCGCGTCCTTCCGGATGGCGAACTACGCGCTGTGGCCCTTCGGTCGCGCTGTCGTTCCCCAGGAGGGAGCCGGGGTCGGCTCGCTCCTGCTGAACATCGTGTGGATCCTCCTGGCCGGGTGGTGGCTGGCGCTGGCGCACGTGCTCACCGCGGTGGCCCAGGCGATCACGATCATCGGCATCCCGCTGGCGATCGCCAACCTGAAGATGATCCCGATCTCGTTGGTGCCCTACGGCAAGCGGATCGTCCCCAGCACCGCGCTCTCGGCGATCGACCGTCCCCTGCACGCGATCTGAGCCGACGCGATCTGACGCGCACGCGATCTGAGGCGCACGAATCTGAGGCGCCGCCGTCGTCAGTCGCGCTGGTGCTCCGGAGCCTCTCGGACCGCCTCGCGCACGACCCGCATCGCGATCTCGGAGCCGTAGCCCTTGCGGGCGAGCAGCCCCGCGAGCCGGCGGGTCTGCACGACCGGGTCGAGCCCGGACATCGAGCGGAGACGCTTCGCGACGAGCTCGCGGGCTCGATCCTCCTCGGCAGCAGGGTCGACCTCGGCGAGCGCCGCCTC
This sequence comes from Ornithinibacter sp., assembly GCA_039922835.1. GTDB lineage: Bacteria > Actinomycetota > Actinomycetes > Actinomycetales > Dermatophilaceae > Fodinibacter. The sequence continues at coordinate 1,585 of JBDTDY010000362.1, read as the reverse complement.
GGCGGTCACGTCGTCGACCCCCTTGCGACGTAGCTCGTGGGCCAGCGCTCGTCGCGCCAGACCTCGACCCGTCTGCTGGGACCGCACGAGCATCCCGGCATACGCCGTGTCGTCGACGAGCCCGACCTCCTCCATCCGGTCCAGCACCGCGGCGGCCACGTCGCCGGGGCAGTCCTTCTTCCGCAGCACGGCCTCGAGCTGGGACCTGCTCTTGGGCGCGTTGGTCAGCTGGCGCAACACGATCTGACGCGCCCAGTCGTGAGCATCCGGCTCATGGCCCCTCGTTCGGGGATCACCGTCGGGGTCGGGTGGCACCGCGCTCATCGCGCTCGAGTGCCCCACCGCCCAACTGGGCGGTGGGGCACTCGAGTCCGCGAACGGCATCCGGCAGCGTCCTGTTCGACTCAGAAGTCGACAGGGACCTCGGGCACGACCACTGCCTCGAGGCGCGGCTGCCCGATGCCGAGCTTCTGCTTGATGTTCTTCTCGAGCTCGTCGGCAAGGTCGGGGTTGTCCTTGAGGAAGGCACGGGCATTCTCCTTGCCCTGCCCCAGCTGGTCTCCGTCCATGGTGTACCAGGCGCCGGCCTTGCGCACGAAGCCCTGCTCGACGCCCATGTCGATCAGGCCTCCCTCGCGGGAGATGCCCTGCCCGTAGAGGATGTCGAACTCGGCCTGCTTGAACGGCGGGGAGACCTTGTTCTTGACGACCTTGCAACGGGTGCGGTTGCCGACCGCGTCGGTGCCGTCCTTGAGGGTCTCGATGCGACGCACGTCGAGGCGGACCGAGGCGTAGAACTTCAGCGCCTTGCCACCGGTGGTGGTCTCCGGCGAGCCGAACATCACGCCGATCTTCTCGCGCAGCTGGTTGATGAAGATCGCCGTGGTGCCCGTGGTGCTGAGGGCGCCGGTGATCTTGCGCAGCGCCTGCGACATGAGCCGGGCCTGGAGGCCGACGTGGCTGTCGCCCATCTCGCCCTCGATCTCGGCGCGGGGCACGAGCGCCGCGACGGAGTCGATGACGATGATGTCGAGCGCGCCGGAGCGGATGAGCATGTCGGCGATCTCGAGCGCCTGCTCCCCCGTGTCGGGCTGGGAGACGAGCAGCGCGTCGGTGTCGACACCGAGTGCCTTGGCGTAGTCCGGGTCGAGGGCGTGCTCGGCGTCGATGAACGCCGCGATGCCGCCGGCCTTCTGCGCGTTGGCGACCGCGTGCAGCGCGACCGTCGTCTTGCCCGAGCTCTCCGGGCCGTAGATCTCGACGACCCGGCCTCGCGGCAGGCCCCCGATGCCGAGCGCCACGTCGAGGGCGATCGACCCGGTGGGGATCACCTCGATGGGCGGCCGCACGTCGTCGCCCAGGCGCATGACGGCACCCTTGCCGTGCTGCTTCTCGATCTGGGCCATCACCGAGGACAGCGCCTTGTCGCGGTCGTTGCCGCGGGGGGCAGCCAAGGGGTTGGGCATCACGCTTCCGCGAGAGCCGTTTTGACCAGCCATGTCACACCTGTCTTCCTGTCGTGCAGCGAGCGCGCCCACCGGCGACCAGCTCGCTGTCGGTCTCGTCGCGAGGTCTGGTCAGACGC
>JBDTDY010000361.1:0-4465 GCA_039922835.1 Ornithinibacter sp. | reverse complement strand
GTTCACCCCAGCACTCTCGACCTCACCACGATCGATGGCTTCGACGGTGACCTGCACCCGGGCAGCCCCCGCACCCGCGGACACCTCATCAGCCAGGGTCATCAACTCCGCCAGCTCCGCACCCGACGCCTGATGCACCACCTGACCAAACCCCGCGAGCGCGTCACGCGCCGCGAGCATCGCCGAGCGGGTCTCCGCGAGGCTCATCAAGGGCTGGTCCATACCCCACATTCTATAGGACACCCGTTCGAGACACAAGGGTCTGGGTGGACGAGTTCGCTTACAGCAGAATCTAATTCCCACCTGAACCCTCGGTCGGAAAGGTCAGCCGTGCAGTCGCCACCCGCGCTTCTCGAGCCCCTCGGCGAGAGCAGTGGCCGACGCCGGCACCACGTCGACCTCGGCCAGGCCAAACGGCTGTCCGAGCCCGTGGTCGAGGTGGAACTCCTCGACGTTGGCCCCGATCGAGGCGATGTCCGCGAAGAGCCGGCCCAGCTGGCCCGCCTCGTCGGGGATCAGCACCCGCACGGTCGTGTATGCCGTGGGCGCGGCCCCGTGCTTCCCCGGGAGCCGGGCATGGCCGGCATTGCCCGCCGCGATCACTCGCGCCAGGGTTCCGCGAGCCCCCGGGGCATCGACCGACTCATCGAGTGCCCCGAGCGCTCCGATCACTGCCTCGAGGTCCTCCGCCAGAGCGGCGAGCACGTCCCGCACGGCGCCAGCGTTGCCCGCGAGGATCTGGGTCCACAGGTGGGGGTCGCTGGCAGCGATGCGGGTGACGTCGCGCAGCCCCTGCCCCGCCAGCGCCACGGCATCCTCGTCCAGCTCCTCCAGCCGCGCCGCAACGAGACTCGCTGCCAGCTGCGGCACGTGCGAGACGGCGGCCACCGCGGCGTCGTGGGCCTCCGGTGGGAGCACCCGCACGGCCGACCCGACGGAACGCGCCACCGACGACACGACCTCCACCACCTCGGGGTCGGTCTCCACCGTCGGGCTGATCACCCAGGCACGCCCGTCGAAGAGGTCGTGCCGCCCCGAGACCGCCCCGGAGCGCTCACGACCGGCCATCGGGTGCGAGCCGCAGTAGCGCGTCAGGTCAGACCCGCGGGCGCGCAGCCCGGCGACGACGGCGCCCTTGACGGATGCCACGTCGGTGACCGCGGCGCCGGGCCAGCGCTCCAGGGCGACGGCCACGCAGGATGCCGTGACGTCCGGTGGCGTCGCCACCACGACGAGGTCAGGGTCCGGGTCCTCCTCCCGGCGCAGCCGTCCGGCGCCGAGGTCACGGGCCAGCGCCGCATGGGTGAGCATGGCGTCCTCCAGGGTCACCGGCTCGCCCAGACGGGTCAGCGCCAGACCCAGGCTGGTGCCGATCAGTCCGGTGCCGACGACGTGGACACGCGTCACAGACCGCCCGCCTTGTACAGCGCCGCGACCTCCGACGGGCTGAGCGAGCGCCACTTCCCGGGCTTGGTGTCACCCATCCGGATCGGACCGACCTGGGTGCGCACGAGCGAGAGCACGGGGTGGCCGACCTCGGCGAGCATCCGCCGCACGATGTGCTTGCGACCCTCGTGCAGCACCACCTCGACGATGGCCTTGCCGGGCTGGGAGTCCACCACCTTGAAGGAGTCCACCTTCACCGGGCCGTCCTCGAGCTGCACACCGGCCCGCAACGTGCGACCGAGGTCTCGCGGAACGGGGCCGTGGATCTGGGCGAGGTACGTCTTCAGCACGCCGTAGCGCGGGTGCTGGAGCCGGTGGGCGAGCTCCCCGTCGTTGGTGAGCAGCAACAGGCCCTCGGTGTCGGAGTCCAGGCGGCCGACGTGGAAGAGGCGTTCCTTGCGGTCCCCGAGGTAGGTCCCGATGTCGATCCGGCCCAGGTCGTCGCTCATCGAGGTGACCACGTTGAGCGGCTTGTTGAACGCGAGGTAGACCCGCGACTCGTCGAGCTGGACGCGCTCACCGTCGACGTGCACGATCTGCGTGGGCTTGATCCGCACGCCGAGCTCGGTGACGACCTGACCGTCGACGTCGACCCGACCCTGGCTGATGAGGTTCTCGCAGACCCGCCTCGATCCGACCCCCGCGGCGGCGAGCAGCTTCTGCAGGCGAACCCCGTCGGGGTCGTGGACGTCGACCTTCGGCCTTGTCGGCCACTGCGGCGCGGCCGTCGGCTGGCTGGGTCGGGTCGACCCCGACCCGCCGCGCGGCTGCTTGCCCTTGCGGGCCCCGCTCTCGGTGGACCCTCGGCCGGCTGGGCCGCCCGCGCGGGCACCCTTGCCCCGACTCGATGGTGCTGCTCCACGGTTCTTCGGCGGCGTCATGCGCGGCCTCCTTCGGCGATCTCGTCGAGCACGTCGACTTCGGGTAGGTAGGGGGCGAGGGCGGGGAGGTCGTCGATGCCCTGGAGCCCGAGTCTCTCCAGGAAGTAGGAGGTCGTGCCGTAGAGGATCGCGGTGGAGTCCTCGTCGTGGCCGACCTCCTCGATCAGCCCACGGGAGAGGAGCGTGCGGATCACGCCGTCGACGTTCACGCCGCGCACCGCGGCCACCCTCCCCCGGGACACGGGTTGACGGTAGGCGATCACGGCGAGCGTCTCCAGCGACGCCTGCGTCAGGCGAGCCTGCTGCCCGTCGAGCACGAAGCGCTCCACGACCGGGGCGTACTCGTGGCGGCTGTACATCCGCCACCCTCCCCCGACCTCTCGCAGGGTGAAGCCCCGCTGCTGCTCGGCATACCCCTGCACCAGGTCGGCAAGCGCTGCAGCGACGTCGGCCTCCGGCTGCTCCAGGACCGAGGCCAGCGCGCGGGTCGGCACCGGCTCGTCGATGACCATGAGCACCGCCTCGATGGCCGCATGGATCCCACCGGGGAAGTCGGCGACGTCGAAGGCCAGCTGGGAGTCCTCCGGGGGTGCCTCCAGCGCCTCCTTCTCGATCGGCTCACTCATCGTGACTCTCCTCCGGCAGGGGGTGGGACAGGGTGGTCTCGGGCGGGATGGTCGAGGGCGGCAGGTCATCGTCGAACTCGTCGTCGAACTCGTCGTCGACGTCGATGTCGCCCTCCTCCGGGCCCGTCCACCGCACGGTCAGCTCAGCGAGCGCCTCGGCCTGCTCGAAGCCGATCGAGCCGTCACGGAACAGCTCCAGGAGCGCGAGGAAGCGGGCCACGACGACGAGCGTGGAGTCGGCGTCGGCGACCAGCGCGCGGAAGGAGGCCACCCGCTCGCGACGCAGCCGCGCACCGATCAGCCCCGCCTGCTCCCGCACGCTGACGGCGGGCGCGTGCAGGTGGTCCAGGCCCACGAGCTCGGGGGTCCTCGGCGTGAGCGCGCGGGCTGCAACGATCGCCAGCTGGTGCGGCGTCACCGTCATGACCAGCTCGGGGAGCAACGCCGCGAACTGGGGCTCCAGGCCCACCGTGCGCGGATGCATCCGACCGGCCGTGGCCATCCGGTCGCCGAAGGTGTGGGCGATGTCCTTGAACGCGCGGTACTGCAGCAGTCGGGCGAAGAGGATGTCGCGAGCCTCGATCAGGGCCAGGTCGTCCTCGTCCTCGGGCCCGGACTGGGGCAGCAGGCGCGCGGCCTTGAGGTCCAACAGCGTCGCCGCGACGAGAAGGAACTCCGAGGCCTGGGACAGGTCCCACCCTTCAGGGGTCTCACGGGCCGTGCGGATGTGGGCGATGAACTCGTCGGTCACGCTCGCGAGGGAGATCTCGGTGATGTCGAGCTTGTGCTTGCTGATCAGCCCGATCAGCAGGTCGAAGGGGCCCGAGAAGACATCGAGGTGCACTTCGAAGGCCGTGGCCGCGGGGCGCCGCGTCAGCACCCCGCCGGGGACCGCCCTGGGGTCGGCTCTGGGTGGGGCGGCGGGTGGCGCCGAGCCCCCTGCCACGCCGGGGGCCTGGGTCATCGGGTCAGGCCGCCCCACCGCGAGCGATGAGCTCGCGCGCGAGCTGACGGTAGGCGTCGGCTCCCTTGTGGTTGCCGTCGTAGGTGGTGATCGGCTCGGCGGCGAGGCTCGCGTCGGGGAACTTCACCGACCGGGAGATGACCGTGTGGAACACGCGGTCGTCGAAGTGCTCCACCACGCTCGCCACGACCTCGCGAGAGTGCAGGGTGCGCCCGTCGTACATCGTGGCGAGGATGCCGTCGACCTGCAGCCGCGGGTTGAGCCGGTCGGTGATCTTCTCGATGGTTTCGACGAGCAGGGCCACCCCGCGCATCGCGAAGAACTCGCACTCCAGCGGGATGATGACGCCGTGGGCCGCCGTGAGCGCGTTGACGGTGAGCAGGCCGAGAGAGGGCTGGCAGTCGATGAGGATGACGTCGTAGTCGTCCAGGACCGGCCTGAGCACGCGCGCCAGGATCTGCTCGCGGGCCACCTCACCGACGAGCTGCACCTCGGCCGCGGACAGGTCGATGTTGGCAGGGAGGACGTCGAGGTTGTCGAACCGGGTG
>JBDTDY010000360.1:0-3302 GCA_039922835.1 Ornithinibacter sp. | reverse complement strand
CCCGCTGCACCGCCCCGATGGCCGAGGCCGCCGAGGCCAGGGCGGCATCACGCAGGGCACTGACCTCCTCGGTCGTGAGGGTGCGGTCCGGAGCCCGGAAGACCATGTGGAAGGCCAACGACTTGTGGCCCTCGTCGACCTGGTCGCCGCGGTAGACGTCGAAGAGCGTGACCGACTCCAGGTGCTCTCCCGCCCCTTCCTTCAGGAGCCGTTGCACCTGCGCAGCAGGCACCGACTCCTCGACGACGAGCGCGACGTCGCTCTGCGCCATGGGGAAACTGGTGAGGGTGCGTGCCTGCACCGTGCCCTCGGAGGCCGACGTGAGCACGTCGAGGTCCAGCTCGCCCCCGACGGTGCGCGCCGGGAGCCCCAGTGCGGCGAGGGCCTTGGGGTGCAGCTCGCCGACGTGTCCCACCAGGGTTCCGTCATCGAGCGCGATGCGGGCACACCGCCCCGGGTGGAACGGCGCGACGGCATCGGCGCTCACCTCGAGCGAGAGGCCGAGGGCCTCACCGATCGTGCGCGCCACCTCGACGACGTCGGAGACGTCCGCAGGTCGACCCGCACCCCACCATCCCGCGCGGTCGCGGTCCCCCGCCATGAGCAGGGCGACGTGGCGCGGCTGTGGCGGCACGGCATCCCGGATGGCAGCCAGCTTCTCCGGCGACGGGCGGATGCCGACCTCCTCGGTCGGCGCCGAGCCCTGTGGCCCTTGCAGTGCCACGACGAGACCGACCTCGAAGATGGCCACGTCACGCGTGCCGCGGGCGACGTTGCGGCGCAGTGCATCCACCATCGTCGCGAGCACCCGGGTGCGCATCAGCGGCTGCTCGTCGGAGAGCGGGTTCGCGAGCCGCACCGTGCGCGCGACCTCGGCCGCGACATCGAGGCCCAACGCGGTGAACCGGTCAGCGCCGACGAACGGCGTGCTCCACACCTCGCTCAGTCCCTGCCCTGCCAGCACGTCGGCAACGACTCGACGCACCCGCTGGGCGTGGGTGAGTCCGGCACCGCCGGGTGGTGTCGCGACGATCGAGGGGATGCGGTCATATCCGTGGATGCGAGCGACCTCCTCGACGAGGTCCTCGGCGCTGGTGAGGTCGGGGCGCCAGGTCGGCGGCGCGACGGTGAGGGTTCCGTCCGAGTCCGTGACTGCGCAGCCGATCGACTCCAGGATCTCCACCACCGTCGATGCCGGGTAGTCGACGCCCACGATCCGCGACGGGAACCCGACCGGCATGGTGACGGGGGCCGGGGTGGACGGCGTGCCCACGTCGGTGACATCGACGTCGACGACCCCGCCCCCGTGCTCCACTAGGAGGTCGACGGCGAGCTGGGCCGCAGCAGCCGCGAGCATCGGGTCGACCCCGCGCTCGAAGCGCCGCGACGCCTCGGACGGGAGCCGGTGGCTGCGCGCGGTCCGAGCAACGGTGACGGGGTCGAAGTGCGCTGCCTCGATCAGGACGTCGGTGGTCGACGCGCCCACCTCGGTCTCGGCACCGCCCATGACACCGGCGATCGCGACGGCCCGCTCACCGCCCCGGTCGGTGATCAGCAGGTCCTCGGGTTGCAGCGCCCGGTCGACGTGGTCGAGGGTCGTGAGCCGCTCACCCGGGCGAGCACGCCGGACGACGACCGGTGCGGTCAGCGTTGCCAGGTCGAACGCATGCAGCGGCTGGCCGAGACCGAGCATGACGTAGTTCGTCACGTCGACGGGCAACGAGATCGGGCGCATCCCGGCCTCGGTGAGGCGCACCGCCATCCAGCGCGGGGTCGGCGCGGCGACGTCGATGCCGCGCACGACGCGCGCGACGTAGCGGCCGCAACCGTCACGACCACGAAGCGGCGCGTCATCGCGCAGCTCCACGGCGAAACCGCCGTCGGTGGCCACCGGAGCCTTGGCGAGGAGCGCCGCGACGGGGTCGGTGAAGACGGCGCCGGTGGCGTGCGAGTACTCCCGCGCGATGCCCCGGACCGAGAAGCAGTAACCGCGGTCGGGGGTGACGTTGACTTCCACGGTCTCCCGATCCAGGCCGAGGAGCCTGATGGCGTCGGCGCCGGGGGTGAGCGCGGCCAGGGTCTCGGGGTCTGCCGCGAACTTCCGGGTCAGCACGAGGATGCCGTCGTGGTCCTCCCCGATGCCGAGCTCGCGCTCGGAGCAGATCATGCCGGCCGACACGTGGCCATAGGTCTTGCGCGCGCCGACGGTGAGCGGCCCCTGGGGCGTCGTGATCACTCCGCCGGGGAGGATGACGACGACGAGGTCGTCGACCTCGAAGTTGTGGGCGCCGCACACGATGCCCTGGGGCTCTCCGGTGCCGTTGGCGTCACCGACGTCGACGGTGCACCAGTTGATCGTCTTGCCGTTCTTCTGTGGCTCGGCCACCAGGCTGAGCACGCGGCCGACGACGAGCGGTCCGGTGACCCCCGCCGTGTGCAGCCCCTCCTCCTCCAGACCGACCCGCACGAGGTCAGCGGCCACCTGCTCACCGGAGGCGCTCTCGGGGACTGCCACGTAGTCGCGCAGCCAGTCGATCGGAACGCGCATCAGATCTCCATCCCGAACTGTGCGTCGAAGCGCACGTCTCCCTCGATCATGTCTCGCATGTCACTCACACCCGTGCGGAACATCAGCGCACGGTCGATGCCCATGCCGAACGCGAAGCCGGTGTAGCGGTCGGCGTCGACCCCGCAGGCGGTGAGGACGTTGCGGTTGACCATGCCGCAGCCCCCCCACTCGATCCAGCCGGTGCCCTTGCACGCGCGGCAGTCGGGGTCCTCGCCGCGACAGACGAAGCAGCGCAGGTCCATCTCGGCGCTCGGCTCGGTGAACGGGAAGAACGATGGGCGCAGGCGGGTGGTGATCCCCTCCCCGAAGAGCTCGGTCGCGAGGCGGTCCAGGGTGCCCTTCAGGTGCGCCATGGTGATGCCCTCGTCGACGGCGAGCCCCTCGACCTGGTGGAACGCCGGCATGTGGGTGGCGTCGAGCTCGTCGGTGCGGAACACCCGCCCGATGGCGGCGACGTAGACCGGGACCCCACGCTCGAGGAGGGTGCGCGCCTGCACCGGCGAGGTGTGCGTGCGCAGCACCAGTCCCCCGTCGGGCGGGTCGACGTAGAACGTGTCCTGCATCTGGCGGGCGGGGTGGTCCGCGTCGAAGTTGAGGGCGTCGAAGTTGAACCACTCCGCCTCGATCTCCGGGCCCTCGGCGATCTCCCACCCCATCCCCACGAACAGGTCGGCGATGCGTTCGGACATCATCTCGATCGGGTGGCGCCGACCTACCCTGCGACGGGTCCCAC
>JBDTDY010000359.1:0-2568 GCA_039922835.1 Ornithinibacter sp. | reverse complement strand
GAGGGCGACCTCCTTGAGCGGCATCGTGAGTGAGAGCCCTCGCCACTGCTCGTCCAGGCCCGCGACGAAGCCGGCCAGTGCAGGCGCCCGCACCTCGTGCGCCTCGTAGGTCCACGAGGTGATCCCGAGCTCGCGATACCCCGCCCTGTGCAGGACCGGGGAGAGGGAGTGCGCGATGGGCGAGCCGAGGACGGCCGCCCTCACTGCCCGCAGTCCTGGGGCTTGGCCGCGCAGTAGGCGTTGAGCTCGCGCACATTCGCGTTGTGCTGCTCGAGGGTCACTGCGTACTTCGTCTCTCCGGAGATGGGGTTGACCGCCACGAAGAAGAACCAGGGGCCATCGGCCGGGTTGCCCGCGGCGTCGATGGAGGCCTTCCCCGGGTTGCTGATCGGGCCCGGCGGCAGCCCGGGGCGGATCCTGGTGTTGTAGGGGTTGTCCGGGTCGTCCAACTCGGCCTTGCTCGGGAAGAGCGCCCGCCGTTTGGCGCCGTAGGACACGGCGGCATCGGATTGGAGCAGACCGTAGGTGGGCGGCCCCTTGGTCTCGATGCGGTTCAGGAAGACCCTGGCGATCTTGGGGCGATCGACGTCCAGCTTGGCCTCGGCTTCCACGAGGGAGGCCAGGATGAGCACCTTCTCGCGATCCTTGGGGGCGACGCCGGCGGCGTCGAGCACCTTCACGGTCTGGGCGACCATGGTCTTGAGCTGGGCCGTCGCGGTCGTCTTGTCCGAGAACTCGTAGCTCGACGGGAAGAGCCACCCCTCCACGTCGCCTCCGGCCTCCGCGGGCAGCCCGATCGCCTTGGTGTCCTTCGCTGCCTTCTCGTACGCCTTGACCGGCACGCCTGTCGCCTTGGACAGTGCCGCGTAGGTCTCGGAGGCCCAGAGTCCCTCCCGAACCGTCACCCGGTCGGTGACCCTGCTCGCGGGGTCGATGAGCACCTCGAACGCGTCCTGCCCGCGCATCTGGGAGCGCAGCACGTAGCTGCCGGGCTGGATCTTCGCGGCGGACTGGGGGTCTCCCGCGGCGGCATCGAGGTAGGCCGTTCGGGTCTTGGTCACCCCCAGGTCGCGCAGCGTCGTCGCGATGTCCTCGCCGGTCGCTCCCGCTTCGATGACGACGGACACCTCACCGGTGCCCGGTCCGGGGTAGTCGGTGTCCGCTGTGCTCGTGCCACCGAAGACGCCGCTGAGCACCGGCTTGAGCGCGGCATACCCTGCATAGCCGGCGCCGACGACCAGGGCGATCGTGACGAGGAGCACCACCCAGCGGTGCCGCCCGTGCGGCTTCTGGGGCGGGGTGTGCCGCGCGCGGCGCGTGGTCGCCGGCGGAGGAGGGTGCTCCTCCTCGCCGAAGAGCGTGCCGGTGAGGTCGTTCTGGCTCACGCTGTCGTGTCCTTCGTCCGTCGCTTGCGCCGTCCTGGCCTGACCCGCTCCCCCGCAGGGGAGCCGCTGGTGCGCTCGGAGTCCAGCGCCACCTGGAGGATGAGCACCGCCGCAGCCTGGTCGACCACGGCGCGCTGGCGCCTCCCGGAGACGCCACTGTCCCGGAGCATGCGGTGCGCGTCGACACTGGTCAGGCGCTCGTCGATGAGTCGCACCGGAACCGGAGCGACACGCTCCGCAAGGAGGGAAGCATACGTGCGGGCACGTGCCGCAGCCACGCCCTCCTCACCGGAGAGTGATCGGGGCAGCCCGACCAGCACCTCGACGGCCGCCTGCGACGCCACCACCTCGGCGATCTCCTCGAGGTCGGGGTCACCTGCCGCCGGTTCGCGGGCGGGGTCCCGGTCAAGGGTGCGCACGGGGGTGGCGAGGATGCCGTCGGGGTCGCTGCTGGCGAGCCCCACGCGCACGGTGCCCACGTCGACGCCGATCCGCACACCACGCGCGAGCACGCCAGCCGAGCCCGCCATCAGCCGGCGAGCTCTCCGAGTCGCCACTCCAGCGCAGCCAGCGCCTCGGCGACCTTGCTCGGGTCCTGGCCCCCACCCTGCGCGATGTCGTCCTTGCCGCCGCCGCCGCCGCCGAGTGCGCTCGCGGCCACCCGCACGAGCTCGCCGGCCCGGATGCCGCGGGCGCGGGCGCGCTCGTTGGTGGCGACCACCACGACCGGGCGACCCTTGGCGACGCCTGCGATGGCAACGACCGCTGGCCGCTCGTCACCGAGGCGACCCCGCAGGTCCAGGACCATCGTGCGGATGTCGTCGGCGCCGACCTGCTGAGCATCATGGCCGAGGAACGTCACACCTCCGACGTCCTTGGTCTGGTCGGTGAGCCGCCCCGCGGAGGCCTGCACCTGCTCGCGGCGCACCTTCTCCAGCTCGCGCTCGGCGTCGCGCAACCGCGAGACCATGGCGGCCACGCGGTCCGCGAGGTCGGCAGGCTGGGCCCCGATCATGGAGCTGAGCTCGGCGACGATCGCGCGCTCTCGTGCCAGGTGGCGCAGCGCGTCCATCCCGACGAATGCCTCCACGCGGCGGACCCCCGATCCCACCGAGGACTCGCCGGTGATGGTGAGCGCCCCGACCTGGCTGGAGTGCTGCACGTGGGTGCCACCGCACAGCTC
>JBDTDY010000358.1:0-2563 GCA_039922835.1 Ornithinibacter sp. | reverse complement strand
GGTGGTGCAGGTCGGGGCTCATGCCGGTACTCCCAACGTGTCTCGGAGACGGATCAGACCGTCTCTGATGCGGGTCTTCGCGGTGCCCAGCGGGAGGTCGAGCAATCGGGCCACCTCGGTGTGCGTGTAACCACCGAGGTAGGCCAGCTCGACCGCACTGCGCTGTGCATCGGTCAGAGTGGAGAGTGCGCGCCGCACCCGCTGGGCCTCCAAGGAGGCGTGGGCGGACTCGGCGGTGGTGTCGAAGTCGACGTCCTGGTGCTTCGTGGCGTGGGCGTCGTCTCGTCGACGTGAGGCCTCGCTCGCGCGCACCCGGTCGACTGCGGTGCGGTGGGCGATGGTCATCAACCACGACAGCGGGCTGCCCTTCGCGGCGTCGAAGCGGGCGCACTGCCGCCAGACGTCGAGGTAGACCTCCTGGGTGACCTCCTCGGACATGGCGTGGTCGCGCACGATGCGCAGCACCAGTCCGAAGATCCGACGCGATGTCGCGTCGTAGAGCTCGGCGAAGGCCGACTCGTCACTCTGGGCCGACCGGCGGAGCAGCTCCGCGAGGTCGGGTCCGCCGGGAGGGCGGGCAGCCGCCTCCCCCGATGAGCTGGCATCGGAGGAGGCGGCTGTCATGAAGACCATCATGGACCTTGGGTCAGCTCGCGGGGAGCAGGACCCCGTCGAGGATGTAGACCGTGGCGTTCGCGGTCTGCACGTTGCCGCAGATGACCTTGGCGTCACCGACGCTGAAGTCCTCACCGGAACCCTTGACCGTGACCTTGGTGCCGGCGAGGGTCTCGTGCTCCCCGGCAAGCTGGTCGGGGGCGAGGCGGCCGGCGATGACGTGGCCGGTCAGGACCTTGGTGAGCAGACCCTTGGGGTCGGCCAGGGCCTTCTTGAGGGTGGCCTGGTCCATCGCGGCGAAGGCGTCGTTGGTCGGCGCGAAGACGGTGATGTCCTGGGTCGTGTTGAGCGTCTCGCCGAGCCCGGCCGCCGTCACTGCGGTGACGAGGGTGGAGAGCAGCGGGTTGTTGCTCGCGGCGGTGGCCACCGGGTCGGAGGACATACCGTCGAAGGAACCCTTGCCGTCGGTCGGGACCGCGGCGCAGCCGGGACCGAAGGGGGCCGACGCGTTCTGCGCGGGGGCCGTCTCGGAGGGGCTCGGGGTCGCCGGGGCGGACGAGCTGGTGGCGGTGTCACTGGACGCGGCGGGGGCCTCGGAGTCCGAACCACACGCGGCGAGCGAGAGCGGAAGGGCGAGGGCCAGGGCGGCGATCGTCATACGGGTGGAACGCATGGGAACTGCTCCTTGACTGGGAAGTGGTTTCTGTTGTCGTACAGGTGTAGTTCGGTGCCCCCGGCGCACCGGATTGGTGTGGATCGAAACTTCTTCAGGGAGGTGTCCGGCGGGATGTCCGGCAGGTCGACCCCTGGGTTGTAGAGCTGCCGGACGTCACACCCGCCTGCTCGCGGACGTCCGCCGGCTCGGCCCCGGAGAGGCGCACCTGCCGGACGCACGGACCGGTCACGTGGGCGCCGAACCGGCGAAGGGCCGCCACCCGCGATGCGGAGGACGGCCCCTGACCGGTGTGACCGGCATACGGAGTCTCAGGGAACGGTGACGCTCACTCGACGATCACGACGATCTGGTGCCAGCCGGTGGCGCCCATGGGGAACGGGCTCTGCCGCTCCTCGCCCTGGGTCTTGCCGGTGCTGTCGGTGGCGCGCACCGTGAGGTTGTGGCGGCCGGGCTTGGCGTCCCACGGGAAGTACCACTGGCGCCAGTAGTCGATGCCGGCCTCTGGGCCGAGCTTGACCTCCTGCCAGTCCTCCTCGTCGATGCGCAGCTCGACCTTCTTGATGCCGCGCTGCTGGGCCCACGCGACGCCACCGATCATGACCTGGCCGGCCTTGGAGCGGCTGAGGCCCTTGGGGGTGTCGATGCGGGACTCGGTGTAGATGGGCGCGTCGATGGCCCAGTCGCGCTCGGTCCAGTAGGCCTTGTCCTTGGCATAGGTGGTGGCCTGCAGGCGGGTGAGCCACTTGGTGGCGCTCACGAAGCCGTAGAGACCGGGTGTGACGAGGCGGGCGGGGAAGCCGTGGGCCGCCGGCAGCGGCTCCCCGTTCATCCCCACCGCGACGAGTGCCTCGCGGTCGTCCATGAGCGCCTGCACGGGGGTCGAGATCGTCATTCCCTCGGTGGAGTGGCTGAAGATCTGGTCGACTCCCGGGCGCACGCCCGCCTTCTTGAGCAGGTCGCTGGTGCGCACGCCGAGCCAACGGGCCCCACCCACGTAGGGGCCTCCCACCTCGTTGGACACGCACGTCAAGGTGATGTCGCGCTCGATCATCGGCATCGCGAGCAGCTCGGCGTAGGTGATCGTGAAGGGCTTGTCGACGTCGCCGTCGATCGTCAGGCTCCACGAGTCGGGGTTCACCCGCGGCGTCACCAAGGAGGTGTCGATCCGGTAGAAGTCCCTGTTCGGCGTGCGGAACGGGGCGATGCCGGGGGTGGCCTTCTCCAGCCCGGCGGGCAGCGCTGCGAGCGGTTCAGCCGCCTTGGGCAGGGTCA
>JBDTDY010000357.1:0-7478 GCA_039922835.1 Ornithinibacter sp. | reverse complement strand
CCTCCTCGGCACAGCCACGCAGAAGATCGGACGACACGCAGGTACAGGTGCGTGGCGTCCGATCTTCCGCGTGCTGGGGGCTGCGACCCAGATGTCTCGGTCAGGCGCTGGGCGCCGATGACTCCGCTGCCGGAACCACCGTCCCCGGGGTGCTCGGTGCGGTGTCGTTCGTGTACTTCTTGACCAGGCTCTGGATGTCGATCCCGGTGGTGTTCTTGACCATCGCCATGGTCTGGGTGAGGTTGTCGGTGACCTGCCTGGGCAGGGCCGCGGCACCATCGGTCGAGAGCACCGTGAGGTTGTCGATGGCGGCCATCGGCGCCGCGATCTCGCGAGCGACCTTGGGCAGCACCTCGATGAGCATCTGCAGCACGGCGGCCTCGTTGTATCGAGCGAAGGCGTCGGCGCGCTTGTTCATCGCCTCGGCCTCTGCCTGGCCCGTCGCGAGGATGGCACTGGCCTGCGCCTCGCCCTCGGCTCGCAGCGCCTCGGCCTGGGCCACGCGCAGCGCCTTGTCGGCGGAACCACGCCGCTCACCCTCGATCGCCTCGGCATCGGCGAGGGCGGTGCGGCGGGACTTCTCGGACTCACCGGTGAGCCGGGCCTTCTCGGCATCGGCCTGCGCCGCGGCGATCGAGGCCTGCCGACGGGCGTCGGCCTGGGCGATCGCGGCGTTGCGCGCACCCTCGGCCTCCTGCTCGACCTTGTAGCGCTCGGCGTCGGCGGGCTTGCGCACCTCGGTGTCGAGCTGGCGCTCCTTCAGTGCCGCCTGGCGAACGGCCACCTTCTCCTGCTCGGTGAGGATCGCCTGGTCCCGGTCCGCCTGGGCGAGGGGACCGGCGGCAGCGGCGGTGGCGGACGCGGCATCCGTCTCTGCCTTGATCTCGGACTGCTTGAGCGCGAGCTGGCGGTTGGAGATCGCGATCTCCTGCTCGGCGGCGAGACGCGCCTGCTCGGCGGCCTGGCGGGCGTTGGCCTCGGCGATCGCCGCCGTCTGGCCGATCCTCGCCGACTCGGGGCGCCCGAGGTCGGAGAGGTAGGTGCCGTCGTCGGTGATGTCCTGGATCTGGAAGGTGTCCAGGATGAGGCCCTGACCGGTGAGCGAGGACTCGGCCTCGTCGGCGACCCGCTGCGCGAACGCGGCGCGGTCGCGGATGATCTGCTCCACGCTCAGCGACCCGACGATGGAGCGCAGCGAGCCGGCGAGGGTCTCCTGGGTGAAGGTCTCGATCTCGCCCTGCTGGGTGAGGAAGCGCTGGGCCGCGGCGCGGATGGAGTCCTCGTTGCCGCCGACCTTGACGATGGCGACGCCGTCGAGGTTGAGCTTGACGCCCTGGCCGGAGACGGCTCCACGGATCTGGATCATGATGCGGCGGCTCGAGAGGTCGAGGATGTGCAGGCGCTGGACGAAGGGCACGACGAAGATGCCGCCACCCATGACCACCTTCTGCCCGGACAGGTCCGTCGACATCTCGCCGGTCTCGGGGTTGCGCACCTCCTTGCCGCGACGCCCGGTGACGATGAAGGCCTCGTTGGGTCCGGCGACGCGGTAGCGCGAGGCGATGATGAGTCCGACGAGCAGCACGAGGACGACGAGTCCCAGCACTGCGATGAGGCCGACGGGAATGTCGAGGCCGAACATGGTTCCTGACCTTTCCTGCGCCCACGCGGGCGCTGACGAACGAGTCGTGGTGGTGTCGTGTGTTGACGCAGCCGGGCCGGTGCCCGTTCCCCCGCGTCCGAGGCTGATCCTGCCTCAGTCGCTCACGGGTCGCGACACCCGCACCGAGGTCGGGCTGAGGATCGAGGTGATGACCACGGCGCTTCCGCCAGCCATGGGCTCGTCCGCGCGGGCGTTGAGCCGGGTGATGTGACCGGCGGCCACCACCGTGATCTGGCCGAAGCCGTCTGCCGGGATGGCCTCGATGACCGACCCGTGCAGACCGACGAGCCCCGAGGTGCGCACGGTGGCCTCGTCGCCGCCCCGCATCAGCTGCTTGCTGGCCAGCCCTGCACCGGCGCCGACGACGGCACCCGCGACGAGGCCGGCGCCGATCGCCGCGCCGTTGGAACCGGTGGCATCCAGGACGAGCACGCCGACGAAACCGAATGCCGCCAGGAAGCTCGCCACCGCAAGGCCGGAGAGCAGGTCGGGCCCGAAGCTGTCCAGCAGCCCGTCGAGCACCTCTCCGGCAACCAGGGAGATGAGCAGCAGCAGGATGCCGATGCCCCCGATGACGAGCAGTGTGGTCTGCATGCTTCCCTCCCGATCACGGGCGGATGCCGTGTGCCGCGCGTCGTGCGTCGCCGCCCCGTCCGGTGACAGTACCGGGTGGCGCAGACGGGCCGTGCCGAGGAGATTCTCCCCGAGACCAATCCGGTACGCGCACCACACCGAACTCCATGTCGGGTGGGCGGTGCTTCAGGGAGCGCCGCCCATCCCTCGGCCCGCGCCCGTCCCGCAGGGGGGACGGGTGCGGGCTACCACCCGCTTCCCACGGCGCGGCGGAGATGGGACCGTGGAGGAGTGTTCGGCGACCCGACGGCATACGAGCGCTTCATGGGGGCGTGGAGCGTCCTGCTCGCCCCCGTCTTCCTCGACGCGGTGCGGCTCGATGCACTCCGGCCACCGACCCGGGTGCTGGACCTCGGGTCGGGCACCGGCAACCTCGCCCGCTCTGTCGCTGTGCGCTGGCCGAAGTGCGAGGTCGTGGGCGTCGATCCGACACAGGGGTTCGTGGACGCTGCCCGGCACCGTGCAGGGTCCGATGGGCACGCGGAACGTCTGCGCTTCGAGCTCGGCGTGGCGGACGACCTCCCCCTGCGCGACGACGCGGTCGACGCTGCGCTCTCGCTCCTGGTGCTCACGTTCGTGCCAGACCCCCACTCGGCGACGAGGGAGATGCTCCGGGTGACCAGGCCCGGTGGGGTGCTCGCGGCAGCAGTCTGGGACTACGGCCAGGGGATGACGATGCTGCGGACCCTGTGGGATGCCGCCGCACGGCTGGACCCGCTCGTGGTCGGCCAGGACGAGGCGAGCGCGCCGCTCGGCCGCAGCGGCGGGTTGGCCGGGCTCTGGCGCGACAGCGGCGTGGTCGAGGTCGAGGACGGGGCGGTCGAGGTGCGCCGGCGGTTCGAGACCTTCGAGGAGTACTGGCAGCTGTTTCTCCTCGGCACCGGTCCGGCCGGGGTCTACGTCACGGGCCTGCCGGCTGCCGGTCGCGCGGCGCTGCGAGCGGAGGTGCTCGGCGACCTCGGGCCGGGCTCCTCGGAGTTCACGTCCCGGGCCTGGTGGGTGCGCGGCACGGCATCCGGCTGACCGACCCCACCCCGGTTGGTTCGCGGAGTCAGGAGGACCCAGCGGGCTCATGGCGGTGAAGGGTCATGACGCCTCGGGGTGCTCCTGACTCCGCGGAAGGGCTGGACGGAGGGGGCAGGCTGGTCAGGCGTGGGGGAAGGACGTCTGCGCGGGGGACTCGAGCTCGGCCCGGTGCTTGCGGATGAGGTCGAGGTTGCGGTCGCGCAGGTGGTCGAAGCCCTGGCCGATGTTGGAGCCGGGGGTGAGTGACCCCAGGGCCTCCTCGGGGTCGAGCCGGGCCGACACCCAACCCTCGTGCGTGGCGGCCTTGGCGACGATGTGTCCCACCGGCGTCACGATGTGCGAGTTGCCGAAGTAGAGCACGCCCGCAGGGTCCTGCCCCACGGCATTCGCTCCCACGACGAAGACGTGGTTGTCGTAGGCCCTGGCGCGTGAGGTGAGCTCCCAGACGTCAGCCGAGCGCAGCAGCGCCGAGGGCCGCACGATCACCTCGGCGCCCAGGACGGCCTCGATGCGCGCCAGCTCGGGGTAGTCGCCGTCGAAGCAGATGATCATGCCGATCCGGCCCAGCTCGGTGTCGCACACGACCGCGGTGTCCCCGGCCGTCACCCAGCCCCCGCCGGCCACGGCCTCCGAGCAGAACGGGTGCGTCTTGCGATAGACCCCGAGCAGCTCGCCCGCGGGGTCGATGAGCACCGACGCGTTGTAGACGACGTCGGGGGTCGGCCCGCGCTCGTAGGTGCCGGCCACGAGGTGCACGCCCAGCTCGCGCGCGACGGCTTGGAGGGGCTCGATGACGGCGCCGGGCAGTTCGGAGACCAGCTCCCACAGTGCTTCTGGCGGGATGCCGGGGGTGAAGCCGGTCGTGACCGACTCGGGCAGCACGATGAGCTCGGCCCCGGTCGCGGCCACGCACCGGCGGGTGAAGTCGGCGCACTTCTCGAGGTTGGCGGCGACGGACTCTGCCGTGAGCGGGCCGGGGACTGGTGCGATCTGCACGGCCGCGACGGTGAACGCGCGCATCAGAGCCGCCTTCCGATCCTGGCGCCCAGGGCCACGCCGGCGAGTGCGAGCAGCCCGCCCAGGAGGACACCTGCTGCGAACCCTGAGGCGGAGTCGAGCTTCAGGGTGGCGTTGGCGTTCGCGGTCGCCTGCTTCCCGGCATACACCTGCTGGCCGGCATCCACGGGTGACCCGGGCGAGGCGGCGACAGCTGCGGCGGCGCCGACGGGAGCCAGCCCGGCGATGTCGCGGTCGAGGGCGGTGAAGAACTGCCCCGCCATCTTCTTCGTGACCCCCGCCAGCATGCGTTGGCCCACGCCGCCGATCGCGCCGCCGACGGATGCGTCGGCGTCGTAGCTCAGGTCGGTGCCGCCACCGACCGAACTCGCGAGGCGCACCTTGACGTCGGCATCGATGGTGCCCGGGGCCCCGGCACCGGAGGCCTTCATGGTGAGCGAGTGGGGGGCGACCTTGTCGGCGAGGGACACCTCGCCGGCATAGGTGCCCTTGATCGCGGCGACGCCCGCCGTGACGGACATCGCGTAGCGGTCCTCACCGACGGTGCTCAGCGCCTCGCACCCGGGGATGCAGCGGGCGAGCACGGCCGGGTCGAGCATGGCCTCCCAGACCTTGTCGACGGGGGCCTCGAGGGTGGATGTTCCGGAGATCTTCATCGCGAGCCTTCCTGCGCGGTGACGGGTGCGGTGGAGTCGGTGTGCTGTCGGCGCAGCTCCCACAGCTCGGAGGGGCTGATCGGCATGGCGCGGATGGCGAAGCCCTCGGCATCTTCGAGGGCGGAGGCGATGACGGCGCTGACCGGGATGGTGCCGGCCTCGCCAGCCCCCTTCAGCCCCAACGGGTTGAGCGGGCTGGGCGTCTCGAGGTGGTCGGTCTCGATGTGCGGGATCTCGGAGGCGTAGGGCACGAGGAAGTCCATGAACGACGCGTTGAGCAGCTGCCCGGACTCGTCGTAGACCATCCGTTCGTAGAGCGCGCCGCCGATGCCCTGCGCCACCCCACCGTGCACCTGCCCCTCGACGATCATCGGGTTGACCATGACCCCGCAGTCGTGGACCACGCAGTAGCGGAGGATGCGGATCTCCGCAGTGACCGGGTCGGTCTCGACGATGGCCGCGTGCATGCCGTTGGCGAAGGTCGCCTGGGTGGGGGAGTAGTAGTCCTTCCCCTCCAGACCGGGCTCATCGTCGTCAGCGACCGGCGGCTTGTCCGGGTCGAAGGTGCCCGCGAACTGTGTTGCCGCCTGGGCTGATTCGTCGAAGGCGTAACGCAGCGGATTGGAGAGCACTGCCACGGTCGACAGGGCGACCTGGTTGCCGGGGGCGCCCTTGACGGAGATGATGCCGTCCTCGATCTCGAGGTCGTCCGCGGAGACCTCCAGGGCGTCGGCAGCGATCCGCAGGGCCTTCGCGCGCACCACCCTGGCCGCGAGCGCGACGGCGTTGCCCGACATCACGGCCCCCCTCGACGCGAAGGTGCCCACGGCATAGGGCATCCGGCGGGTGTCCCCGGTGGTGACGTGCACGTCCTCGATGCGCACACCCAGCTCGTCGGCGACGATCTGGGCGAGGATCGTCTGGTGCCCTTGGCCCTGGGTGGTCAGGCCGGTCGCGACGTTCACCCGACCGCTCGTCTCGACGTGCACGTGCCCGCCCTCGTAGGGGCCGACGCCCGTGCCCTCGACGTAGCACGCGATGCCGAGACCGACCTTGCGCCCCTGCGCCGTAGCCTCGTCGCGGTAGGCCGCGAAGTCGTCCCAGCCCACCAGGGCCTTGAGCTTGGCGAGGGATGCCGGGAAGTCGCCGGAGTCGTACTTCAGCGGACGGCCGTCCTGGAACATCAGGCCGTGGTCGTAGGGCATCTCGTCGGGTTGGATGAAGTTGCGGGAGCGCACCTCGGCGCGGTCGATGCCGAGCCGTGCAGCGATGGCGTCCATGGTGCGCTCCATCGCGAAGCACCCCTGGGGTCGGCCAGCGCCGCGATAGGGCGTCACGAGAACCGTGTTGGTGTAGAGCGACCAGAACTCCACGCGGTAGGCGCCGGGCTTGTAGGGGCCCAGCAGCTGGGTCGCGGTGATGATCGGCACGATGATGCCGTAGGGGGTGTAGGCGCCGTTGTCGTGCCAGAAGCGCACGTCGAGCGCGAGGAGGCGACCCTCGTCGTCGAACCCGACGGTGACCTCCTGCACCTGCCCGCGCTCGTGGGCGCTGGAGATGAAGTGCTCGCGTCGGTCCTCGGTCCACTTCACGTCACGGCCCAGGTTGCGCGAGGCCCAGGGGACGAGCACCTCCTCGGGCCAGGGGTGCATGATCTTCACGCCGAACCCGCCGCCCACGTCGGGCGCGATGCACTCGACCTTGGCCAGCGGCATCCCCAGCTTGGCGGCGACCGCAGCACGCACACCCGTGGTGGTCTGGGTGGAGGAGTAGAGGCGCAGCGAGTCGTCCTCGCGGTCCCAGCGCGCGTAGACCCCCTTGCCCTCCATCGGCGTGCACGCGCTGCGCTCGATCTCGAGCTCGAGGGTCATCGTGTGGGGCGCGGCGGCCATGGCCTTCTCGACGTCGCCGACCTCCTGCAGCAGGTGGGCGGCGATGTTGCCTGGCGCATCCTCGTGCACGAGGTCGGCTCCGTCGCGCGACTTCTCGATGCCGACGACGACGGGCAGCTGGTCGTAGGTGACCCTGATGCGCTGGCAGGCGTCCTCGGCGAGGTAGCGGTCTCGCGCGACGACCATGACCACGGCCTCGCCGACGTGGTTGACCTGGTCCTTGGCGAGACACCGTCCGGTGCGGGCGTGGGTGAGCCCCGGGTGGGGGATCAGCACGGGGAGGGGCTCGGCCACCCGGCCGTCGAGGTCCTCCCAGGTGTAGATGGCCTCGACCCCGTCGACCTCCCACGCGTCGTCGATGTCGATGTCGGTGATGCGGGCATGGGCGTGAGGGCTGCGCACGAAGGCGGCGGCGAGGGCGCCTGAGCCGAGGTCGTCGAGGAAGCGCCCGTTGCCCGTGAGCAGGCGCGGGTCCTCGCGGCGCTGCACGCGCTCGCCGAACTGCCGGGTGCTCACGTCGACCCCTCCCGGCGGATCTCCGCGGCCCGGCAGACGGCCTTGACGATGTTCTGGTAGCCGGTGCAGCGGCAG
>JBDTDY010000356.1:0-12185 GCA_039922835.1 Ornithinibacter sp. | reverse complement strand
GTCGGCCACCAACGCCCGCCAGCTCACGATCCTTCAGGGCGACCCCTCGGTGGACCTTCGCGCGCTCGCCGACCGCCTCGCCGGCCGTTCCCTGGGGCTGGTCCTCGCGGGTGGTGGGGCCCGTGCGTTCGCCCATGTCGGGGTGCTGCGCGAGCTGGAGGATGCCGGCATGCACGTCGACCGCGTCGCCGGCAGCAGCATCGGCGCGGTCATCGCGGCGGTGCACGCGACCGGCATCGACGGAGCCGGGCTGGAGGAGGTCTGCTACCTGGAGTGGGTGCGTCGTCAGCCCTTCAGCGACTGGCGACTGCCGTCCACCTCCATCGCGAAGGGACACCGGGTGCGAGCCGCCCTGGTAAGGGCGCTCGGAGCCGACACCGTCATCGAGGGGATGCCGCGCCAGCTCCAGATCGTGAGCGTCGATCTCATCTCACGATCCCGTCAGGTGCACCGTCGCGGCAGCGTCGTCGAGGCCGCTCAGGCGTCGGCTCGACTCCCCGTGCTGTTTGCGCCGATGCCGACAGAGGACGGGAGGCTGCTCATCGACGGAGGGGTGCTCGACAACCTTCCCACCGACCTTCTCGTGCAGCGCGACGAAGGCCCCGTCGTGGCAGTCACGATCGGCGCCGGGGGTGGCACCCCGCGCGAGGGCCGACCCCGCGTGCCAGCGCTGGGGGACACCCTCATGCGGACGATGATGATCAGTAGCGGGGGTGCCGTCGAGGCCGCCCGTCGGCAGGGTGCCTGGGTGCTGAGTCCGTCGTCGATGGGCGTCGGGCTCCTGGAGTTCCACCAGCTCGACCGCATGGTCCAATCAGGTCGGGCGGCTGCCAGGCTCCTGCTCGAGCACGCCGGTGGCGACCTCGGGGCGGTCAGGGAGGTCAGCGTGGGCACCGAGGTGCAGGACGAGTCGGAGGTCGTGGCGACCCTGTGACCCAGCGGTTCTCCGCCGCAGCCACGACCGAGTCAGGTCAGGCGTCGAACGGCCAGCCGTCGGTGATGCCCGGCTCGCGACCCGGCTCGAGGTAGTGCTCGTGACCGAAGAAGACGGCGAAGACCTCCTCCGGCATCGAGAGCATCATCCCGACGTCGCTGGTCTGGCTCGCGTGGCACTGCAGGGCGGCGCGCCGCAGCGGGAGCTGTTCGCGCACGTCGACGCGCCAGTGGATCTCGGCCTCGGGAGTGCCCATCGGGTTGCCGTCGTCCATCGGGCCGTCCGGGTCGAAGACGTCCTGCCCGGCGGCACGGGCCAGCTCGGCCATCGGCCGCATCGCATCGCGGTTCATCGTCGACTCCAGCACCCGCGGCCGGGCGGCCGCGAGCTCCACCGCCGCGTGCAGCACGCGGTGGACCTGCACGTGGTCGGGATGGCCGTAGCCGCCGTGCCAGTCGTAGCCGACCGCGATGTCGGCGCACTCCTCGTCGAGCACGTCGGCGAAGCGTCGGGCCGCCTCCTCGAGCGGCGCCGAGACGAACGCGTTCTCGTGCTCGTTCTGCTCCCACCCGGTCATGCCCGAGTCGGCATACCCCAACCAGAGCACCCGGTGCACGCCGAGCACCTCGGCGGAGTCTGCCGCCTCCTTGCGGCGGCGCTCGACGACGCCCTCGCCGGGCGCGAGGTCGGTGGGGGCCTCGCCGTGGTCGCCGTTGGTCGCGAAGACCACGACCACCCTGCTTCCCTCGGCTGCGGCCCTGGCCATCGACCCAGAGGTCTGGGAGGCCTCGTCATCGGGATGGGCATGGAGGAAGACGATCGTCGGCACGCGCCCATCATGCCCAACGCCACCGACGGCGTGAGGAGGCTCCCCGGCATCCCGTTGCTTCGACGTCACATCACGGACGTCCTGGGCGGTCGGCATGGTCCAAGGCACCTGGCAGGCCTGGAACGTCGCCAACCTCCGGGCCGGCACCGAGCACTTCGGCGGCTCGCTCTCACCGATTCCCGCCATCGGCCAGCTCGGTGACATCGCGCACCGCGTTCGTGCTCAACATCCTCGTCGCGGCTGTGCTCACCCTGGTGCTGCGCGCCATGAAGGCCCCGGCCGGTGAGGACGAGAGGATCCGCGGCGACTACGTCGCGGACGAGGGTGGCCCCCGGGTCCAGAAGCTGCCCAACCCGATCCATCAGGAGACACCCAACCCCTGACGCGGTTCGCTGGCACTGCACCCGACCCCCGGTCGCCGCATAGGGTTCTCCACATGAGAGTCGCGGTGACCGGAGGGTCGGGAAAGCTCGGGCGTCATGTGGTGGAGCGGTTGCGCGCCGGAGGTCACGACGTCGTCAACCTCGACAGCCACGGGGAGCGCTGGACCGGTTGGATGAGCGTCGACCTCAGTGACTACGGTCAGGTCGTCGACGCCCTCGGCGGGGCCCACGGCGAGCAGCCCGCCGCGGAAGCCGTGGTGCACCTGGCGGCGATCCCGGCGCCGGGCCTGCACCCCGACATCGTGACCTTCCGCAACAACATGGTGGCGACGTTCAACGTGCTCCACGCAGCCGTGCGCCTTGGCATCACCCGCGTCGTCATCGCGTCGAGCGAGACGGTGCTCGGCATCCCGTTCGACACCGTGCCGCCCTACCTCCCGGTCGACGAGGAGTATCCCGCGCGCCCGGAGTCGGTCTACTCCCTCGGCAAGCACCTCGAGGAGACGATGGCCGTGGAGCTCTGCCGGTGGCACCCGGAGCTCAGCATCACGGCACTGCGCTTCTCCAACGTCATGGACGTCGAGGACTACGCCGACTTCCCGGCATACGACGCCGACCCCGAGCTGCGCCGCTGGAACCTTTGGGGCTACATCGACGGACGCGACGGGGCGCACGCCGTGGAACAGGCGCTCGCCGTGGCGGCCCCCGGCTTCGAGCGCTTCGTCATCGCCTCCCCCGACACCGTGATGAGCCGCTCGAGTGCCGACCTGGCTGCCGAGGTCTTCCCCGACGTCGAGGTCCGACGCGAGCTGGGGGAGCACGAGACGCTGCTGTCGATCGACAAGGCCCGACGGCTCCTCGGATACGACCCGCGACACTCCTGGCGAGACCTGGTCTGAGCGTCACGCCGGGCAAGGCAGGATGGTCGCCATGCCGTCCGCCCCTCCCTCCTCCCGGCTCGTCGACCTCGCTGTGGCCCACGGCGTCGCCACCGAATACTGGGACTGGCTGGGTCAGCACGTCACGGTCACCGGCGACTCGATCCGCTCCGTTCTCGCAGCACTGGGGGTCGACGCCGAGGGTGACGCGGCGGTCGAGCGTGCGCTCGCCGACCACGAGGACGCGCCGTGGCGGCGCACCCTTCCCGCGACCGTCGTCGTGCGCGAGGGGGTGCCCCAGCGGGTCGCCACGCACGTCGGCGCCGGCACCGGCATCCGGCTGGACGTGGTGCTGGAGGACGGCACGCTGCGGCGCGTCCCCCAGGTCGAGCACTGGGTGCCCGACCGGGTGGTCGACGGGCACACCCTCGGGTGCGCGACCTTCGAGGTGCCCGGCGACCTCCCGACCGGGTGGCACCGGCTCCTCGCCACGCTCGACGGCACCCCGCTCGACCAGGCGAGCACCGAGGCGACGCTGGTGGTCACCCCGCAGCGCCTCGAGCTGCCGGAGTCGGTGGCGAACGGCCGGGTCGTCGGGCTCATGGCGCAGCTCTACCAGGTGCGCTCCGCCGGGTCGTGGGGGTTCGGGGACCTGAGGGACCTCGCCGACCTGAGCACCTGGGCCGCCGAGCAGCACGACGCGGACTTCGTGCTCATCAACCCGCTGCACGCTGCCGAACCGGTGTCGCCGATCGAGCCGTCGCCCTACCTCCCCACGACGCGCCGCTTCGCCAGCCCGCTCTACCTGCGCGTCGAGGACGTGCCGGAGCTCGCCGGGCTGGACCCGGAGACGCGCAGCAGGGTGGCTGCCCTCTCCGAGCAGGCCCGGGCGCTGGACACAGCTGACCGGATCGACCGGGATGCCGTGTGGTCGGCCAAGGGCGCTGCCCTGCGGCTGGTGTTCGCTCACGGGCTCACGGGCTCACGCGCCACTGACTTCGCCGAGTTCTGCGAGCGCGAGGGCGCGGGGCTGAGCACCTACGCGACGTGGTGTGCGCTGGCCGAGCACCACGGGCTGCCGTGGAACACCTGGCCCGCCGAGCTCCAGCATCCGCACGACCCGGCCGTCACGGCATTCGCAGACGCGCGCCATGACGACGTCGACTTCCACCGCTGGTTGCAGTGGCTGCTGGAGCAGCAGCTCGCGTCGGTGCAGCGTCAGGTCCGGGAGGCGGGGATGTCCCTGGGCATCGTGCACGACCTCGCCGTCGGCGTGCACCCACTGGGGGCCGACGCGTGGGGGCTCGGCGACGCCCTCGCGCGTGGCGTCACGGTCGGAGCGCCCCCGGACCAGTTCAACCAGCTCGGCCAGGACTGGAGCCAGCCCCCGTGGCGGCCGGACCGGCTGGCCGAGCTCGGCTACGCACCGTTCCGCGACATGGTGCGCTCGGTGCTGCGCGACTCCGGTGGCATCCGGGTCGACCACATCATCGGGCTCTTCCGGCTCTGGTGGATCCCGACGGGTGGCACGCCGGCCGATGGCACCTACGTGAACTACGACCACGAGGCACTGCTCGGCATCCTCGTCCTGGAGGCGCAGCGCGCCGGGGCCCTGGTCGTGGGTGAGGACCTCGGGGTCGTGGCGCCGCACGTGCGCGACTACATGCTCGAGCGCGGGCTCGTCGGCACGAGCATCTTGTGGTTCGAGTGGGAGGGTGAGCGGCCCAAGCCGCCGGAGCACTACCGGGACCTCTGCCTGTCCACCGTCACGACCCATGACCTGCCCCCGTCGGCGGGCTACCTCACCCTGGCGCACGTCGCGATCCGTGAGGAGCTGGGGCTGCTGACCCGTCCGGTGGAGGAGGAGCGCGCCCAGGAGGAGCAGTCCATCGCGCGGGTGCGCGACGCGCTCACCGCCCGTGGGCTGCTGCAACCCGGGGCCACCCTCGACGAGGTCGTGGTGGGCCTGCACCGCTGGCTCGCACAGACCCCCAGTCGGATGCTCGCCGTGTCGTTGGCCGATGTCGTGGGTGACCGCAGGGCGATCAACCAGCCCGGCACCAACGACGAGTACCCCAACTGGCGGATCCCGCTCGCCGACCCCGCGGGCCGGATCGTGTCGCTGGACGACGTCCGCGTGGCGCCGCTCGCCGGTCGCCTATTCGACGCCCTGCGCACCGGCCCGTCCGTGAAGAACTGACCTATTGGTCGATTGTTCACGGGCGCGAGTCGGGCTCGGGCGCAAAGAACTGACCTATTCGTCGAGTGTCCACGGGGCCGGCGCGCGGGCTGGTGGCGCGCCCGGTGATCAGGTGCCGAGAAGGGTGACGAAGCGGTCGGCGAAAGGCTGCCACCCGGCCCGCAGAGCCGGTTCGGCAGCGGCCACGCCGGCGAGGAGGGTGGTCTGGTCCTGGGTCAGCCCTTCGGGGGAGTCCCAGCGCAGCCACGACCGGAACACCTCGGGGGAGGTCTCGGGGTGGAACTGCACCCCCCACGCCGCTGGACCGTAGCGGACCGCCTGCGGCCGCCCGTCCGGAAGCGTCGCGAGCACCACTGCTCCTGGCGGGGTGTCGAGCACCACGTCGTCGTTGTAGTGGATGCCCGGGATGCCGTCCACGTCGCCGAGGAGCGGGTCGGAGTGCCCGGCATCCGTCAGTTCCACGGGGACGAGCCCTACGGTGCGACCGGACGGGTTCCGGTCGACGTGCCCACCCAGCGCCACGGCGAGCAGCTGGTGGCCGAGGCAGACGCCGAGCGTGGGGACGCCGCGCGAGACGGCGGTGCGCAACAGCGCACGCGTGGGCTCGAGCCAGGTGTTCTCGGCGTCGTCGCACGCGCCCATCGCACCGCCGAGCACCACGAGCCCGTCGTGGTCGCCCGTGTCGTCGGGCACCTGCTCGCCGAGGTCTCCGCGGACGACGTCGAGGTGCACGCCCGCAGCGGTCCACCACTCGCCCAACCACGCTGGTGGGGCGTCTGGCTCGTGCTGGACGACGAGCAGTCGCGTCGTCATGCGATCTGCGCCCCGACCAGGGCGCCGATGGCATAGGTGACCGCCATCGCGAGCACCCCACCGAGCACCACGCGCACGGTGGCGCGCTTCGCGTCGGACTCTCCGAGCCGGGCGCTGACCAGCCCGGTCCCGGCGAGGGCGAGGACGACGGCGACCACGGTGACGGGAACCCGCCACGAGGTCGGGGGGAGCAGGATCGCGAGCAGCGGGACGAGCGCCCCGACGGTGAAGGCGAGCATCGACGCCCAGGCGGCGTGCCAGGGGTTGGTGAGCGCATCGGGGTCGATCCCCAGCTCGACCTCCGCGTGAGCTGCGAGCGCGTCGTGGGCCGTCAGCTCGACCGCGACCTGCTGCGCCAGCTCGGGGGAGAGGCCCTTCGCCGCATACATCCCCGCGAGCTCCTCCAGCTCGGCCTCGGGCTCCTCCCGCAGCTCGCGCACCTCCTTGGCGATCAACGCCTGCTCGGAGTCGCGCTGCGTCGACACCGACACGTATTCGCCCACCGCCATGCTCAAGGCGCCGGCGGAGAGACCGGCCAGTCCTGCAGTGAGCACCGGGCCACGGCTCACCGTCGCCGCTGCCACGCCGATCACCAAGCCCGCCGTGGACACGATGCCGTCGTTGGCGCCGAGCACGCCCGCGCGCAACCAGTTCAGCCGACCGGCCGAGGACCCCTCGTGAGGCTCCTCGTGCCCCGGCACGGCGGGCCCGGCAGACGTCTCAGCCATCGAGGTCGACACCCTCGGCGCGCGCGGCCGCGGAGATCCGGTGGGCGAGCTCGATGTCGAGCTGGGTGAGGCCACCCGCGTCGTGCGTGCTGAGCACCCACCGCGTCGTGCGCCAGCGGATGTCGATGTCGGGGTGGTGGTTCATCTGCTCGGCCTCGTCGGCGGCCGTCACCACGATCCGGATCGCCGCGGCGAAGTCCGGGGCCTCGATCTCGGCGACGATCGTGTCGCCCTCTCGAGA
Organism: Ornithinibacter sp.; assembly: GCA_039922835.1. GTDB lineage: Bacteria > Actinomycetota > Actinomycetes > Actinomycetales > Dermatophilaceae > Fodinibacter. The sequence goes on along the minus strand of JBDTDY010000356.1, from coordinate 5,179 downwards.
CCATCCCGGAAGCCCTTGGAGCTGGGTGGTGACCTCGTCGGTGCTCAGCAGTCGGCTCATGAGGCCATCCTCGCGCACGACCTCGGGGGCTGGCGCGTCCGGGTGCGGGTCAGCCCATCTCCTCGATCGTGTGAGGTGCGTCGATGTCCGCGTCGTGCTCGCTGAGCGGTCCCGATGGCTCGACGACGGTCGGCGACACGGCATGGCGGACGATCTCACCGCTGGCGATCCCTTCCGCCCAGTGGCAGGCGACCCGGTGCCCGGGAGGCACTCCCGGGAGGTCGAGCGAGCGCAGCTCCGGGCGCTCCTGCGTGCACTTCGTCTCCTGGCGCCACGGGCAGCGGGTGTGGAAACGGCACCCCTTCGGTGGGTTGGAGGGGGAGGGCAGGTCTCCGGGGAGCAGGATCTGCTCCCGGCTGTCCTCGATCACCGGGTCGGGCACCGGCACGGCAGAGAGCAGCGCCCGGGTGTAGGGGTGCAACGGCGTGGCGTAGAGGTCGTCCGCGGTGGCTTCCTCGACGAGGCCGCCGAGATACATCACACCGATTCGGTCACTGATGTGTCGCACCACGGCCAGGTCGTGGGCGATCACGAGGTAGGTGAGATCGAACTTCTCCTGCAGTTCCTCGAGGAGGTTGATCACCTGGGCCTGCACCGACACGTCGAGGGCGGAGACGGGCTCGTCGGCCACGATGAGCTTGGGCTCGACCGACAGGGCTCGGGCGATGCCGATGCGCTGGCGCTGGCCGCCGGAGAACTCGTGCGGGTACTTCGACAGGGCTGCGGGCGGCAACCCGACGGCGGACAGCAGCTCGCGCAGCCGAGCTGCTGTGGCCTTGCTGTCGGAGGCGAGCCCGTGCGCCTTCATGCCCTCGACGAGCAACGACTCCACGGACTGGCGGGGGTCCAGGCTGCCCATCGGGTCCTGGAAGACCATCTGGATGTCCTTGCGCTTGCGACGGAGCTCCTCCCCCTTCAGGGACGCGATGTCGACGCCGTCGAACTCGACGCTTCCCGCGGTGGGAGGTTCCAGGTTGAGGATCGCCTTCCCGAGCGTCGACTTCCCGCACCCGGACTCCCCGACGAGCCCGTAGGTCTCTCCCCGCCGGATGCTCAGGTCGACACCGTCGACGGCGTAGACGTAGCCGATGACCTTGTCGAAGATCACGCCCCGGGTGATGGGGAAGTGGACCTTGACGCCCTTGACGTCGACGAGGACGTCAGCGTCGACGTCGCTGTGGTCGGTGGTGTCGGTGAATGTGTCGGTCATCTGGTCACCTCATGGGGTTGTGGCAGCGCAGGGCCCGGCTGGCGGACTGCTCGAGCACCGGGGTCTCGCGGGTGCACACGTCGATCGGCTGGGAGCACCTCGGTGCGAACGCACAGGCGTGGTCCCACGGCAGGTTGTCGGCCACCGACCCGGGGATCGGGTGGAGCTTCTCCCCTCGCGGGGCGGTGAGACGAGGGATCGAGGCGAGCAGCCCGTGCGTGTAGGGGTGTCGGGGCTGGGCGAACAGCTCGTGGCGCTCACCTCGCTCGACCAGGCGACCGGCATACAGCACGTTGACCTCGTCGCAGAGCCCCGCGACGACGCCCAGGTCGTGGGTGATCATGATCAGCGCCGTGCCGGTGTCCTGCACGAGCTCCTTCAGCAGGGCGAGGATCTGGGCCTGGATCGTGACGTCGAGCGCCGTCGTCGGTTCGTCGGCGATGAGCAGCCGAGGGGCGCAGGCCAGCGCCATCGCGATGAGCGCCCGCTGGCGCATCCCGCCGCTCATCTGGTGCGGGTAGTCCTTCAGGCGCCGGTCGGGGTCGGGGATGCCGACCCGCTCGAGGAGGTCGCGCGCGACGGGACGTGCCGCCTTGCGGCTCATCCCGCGGTGCCGCTCGAGCACCTCGGTGACCTGCAGACCGACCGAGACCACGGGGTTCAGGGAGGACAGCGGGTCCTGGAAGATCATCGCGATGTCGCGGCCACGGCGGTTGCGCAGGTCGTTCTCGTCCAGGGTGAGCAGATCGGTGCCTTCGAACATCACCTCACCCTCGACGCTGTTTCCGCGCGAGGGGAGCAGGCCCATGATGGCCAGCGACGTGACCGACTTGCCACACCCCGACTCACCCACCAGCCCGATCGTCTGCCCGGGTCGCACGTCGAAGCTCACGCCGTCGACGGCGCGGAAGGGCTCCTCTCCCTGACGATGGAACGTGACCCGCAGGTCGCGCACCGAGAGCAGGGGCCCGTCCTCGCGCGAGGTGGTGGGTGGGGGGGTTGCCGTCGCGGTCATCGGCCGGGTCACTTCCTGCTCTTGGGGTCCAGGGCCTCACGCAACGACTCGCCCATCAGGGTGAAGCCGATGGCGACCACGATGATGCACAGGGCGGGGTAGATCGCCAGGTGCGGGAAGGAGTTGAAGTACCGCTGCGAGTCACCGAGCATCTGGCCCCACTCGGGCTTGCTGTCGTCGGGGTTGCCGAGGCCGAGGAAGGAGAGTGCGGCGGCATCGATGATGGCCGTCGCCAGGACCAGGGTGGCCTGGACGATGACCGGGCCGATGGAGTTGGGCAACATGTGCCGGAAGACGATCGCCTTGCGGCGCACCCCGAGGGACCGCGCAGCGAGCACGTGGTCGCTGGCACGCTGGGCCAACATCGATCCCCGCAGCAGACGGGCGAAGATGGGCACCTGCACGACGGCGATGGCGATGATCACCGTCCACTGGCTGGGCCGACTGGCCAACGCCGCGATCGACACCGCGAGCAGCAGCGAGGGGATGGAGAGGAGCACGTCGACGGTGCGCATGACGACGGCGTCGACCCAGCCACCGATGGCGCCGGCCAGGGTGCCGAGGGTGAGGCCGCCGACCAGGCCGAAGAGCGTCGCGAACACCCCGACGATGAGGGTCTGGCGACTGCCGACGAGGAGCCTGGAGAGGAGGTCGCGACCCACGTTGTCGGCGCCGAGCGGAAAGCCGGGCTGCGGGCCCGGGATCGGGTTGCCCTGCTGGCGCACCTGGTCGATGAGCAGCCGCGCCGCCGGGTCGTGCGGCGCGATCCACGGAGAGACGACCGCGAGGATGACGAAGAGCGCGGTGATCGAGGCGCCGATGAGGAACACCGGGTCACGGCGCAGGCGCCGCCACGCGCTGGCGATGAGGGAGACGCCTGGTGCCTCGTCCACGGCGCCGGCACCGGCGACCAGCACCGCGACCGAGGCGCCCCCGTGGGTCGAGTCGGATGCCGCGCTCGCTCCCTTTCCGGGCCGGTTGGCGCTGGCGGCGAGGTCGTCGATGCGCTGCTTGCGTCGCTTCATCGGGTTGAGCTCGTCGGGGGGTGTCATCGCATCCTCACTCTGGGGTCGATGAGGGCGTAGGAGATGTCGACGAGAAGGTTGACGATCACGTAGATCGCCGCCGACGCGAGGATGAGCACCTGGAGCACGGCGTAGTCGCGCAACGTGAACGCCTGGGCGAGGGCGTCACCGATGCCACCCCAGGAGAAGACCCTCTCGGTGAGCACCGCCCCGGCGAGGAGCCCGCCGGTCTGCAGGCCGATCGTCGTCACGACGGGCAGCAGGGCGTTGCGCATGATGTGCCGGCCACGCACGGTCGCGGCGGTCAGGCCCTTGGACTCCGCCGTGCGCACGAAGTCCTCACCGAGCACCTCCAGCACCGAGGCCCGGGTGATCCGGAAGATCACCGCGAAGGGGATGGTGGCCAGGGTGACTGCAGGGAGGACGAGGTGCTTGAGGGCGTCGGCCGAGCAGTCGAACTCACGAGTCAAGAGCCCGTCGAAGACGAAGAAACCGGTGACCCGGGTACACCCGAGGCCGGGGGACTGGCGTCCCGAGACGGGGAAGAAGTGGTAGTCGACCGCGAACTGGTACTTCAGGAGGAAGGCGAGGAAGAAGACGGGAACCGCGACCCCGATCAGCGAGACGATCACCAGGCCGCTGTCGAGCGGGGACTGGGCGCGGCGAGCTGCCACGTAACCCAGGGGGATGGCCAGGACCACGGCGATGAGGAGCGCCGTGACGCTCAGTTCGATGGTCGCGGGGAGCCTGATGAGGAAGAGGTCGAATGCGTCCTTGCCGGGGAGGACGCCGGTCGAGGAGCCGAAGTCACCACGCGCCGCGCGAGACATGAACTTGCCGTACTGCACCCAGACCGGCTGGTCCAACCCGAGCGCCTTGGTCAGCGCGGCGCGGGTCTCGGGCGTGGCGCGCTCGCCGAGGATCGCCGACACGGTGCCACCGGGAAGGGACCTCAGCCAGAAGAACATGAGCAGGGACAGGACCAGGACCACCCCGACCATCTGCAGGGCCCGTCTGATGATGAATCTCGCCACGCGTGGCTCCTTATCCTGTGCTCAGACGACGATGGCCGCCCCGAACCTAGTCGTTCGGGACGGCCACCGCGAGAGGTCGTGCCTGGATCATTCGGGGGCGGCGCCCCCGACGATCACTTCTTGACCGTGACGGTGTCGAAGGTCTCCGCCGTCAGCGGGCTCGCGACCAGACCCTCCACCTTGCCGCTGGTGACCAGGGCGGGCGGGGAGTTGCTGATCGGCAGGCCGGGGAGGTATTCGTCCGCGATCTGCTGGTTGATCTTCTTGTAGGCGTCCTCACGCTGGGTCTCGTCGACGATCGCGTCGGCGGCCTTCAGGTCACCCGCCAGCTGCTTGCCCCACGGCATGACGCCCGTGTGGAAGTCGTTGGTGTCGGGGTTGCTGAAGAAGGTGCCCAGGAAGTTGTCCGCGGCGTTGTAGTCGCCGGTCCAGCCGAGCAGCCACGCGTCGTAGTTGCCGTTGTTGACGTCATCGAGGTAGCCACCGTTCCACGGCTTGTTGACGACCTTGACCTTGATGCCGACCGCCTCGAGGTCCTTCTTGAAGGCGTCGTGGATCTTCTGCGGGTCAGGCATGTAGGGGCGCGAGACCTCGGTCGGGAACGCGAAGGTCAGCTCCATGCCCTCCTGGCCGGCCTCCTTCAACAGCGACTTCGCCATCTCCGGGTCGTAGGAGTAGGGCTCGAGGTCGGTGTTGAAGCCGCTCACGGTGTCCGGCATCATCTGGTCGAAACTGGTTTCCTGCCATGCGATCTTGATGCCGAGCTTGCGGCCGAGGGCCTCGCCCAGCTCAACGTCGAAGCCACTGAGCGCGCCGGTGGCCGGGTCCTTGAATT
>JBDTDY010000355.1:0-8614 GCA_039922835.1 Ornithinibacter sp. | reverse complement strand
CACCCGAGGACGTCTGTTCGTTGGCGGGCGCACCGGTCGTGACGGGTGGTTCCTACCGGGCGGCGGCCCATTCCGTGGTGCTGCTCAGTGCCGACCTGCACGCGCCGGACGACGGGCTGCCGGTGCCTCGACAGGATGGCCTGCCGGTCCCGGCGTGACGGCTCTCACCCCAACCGCCACTGGGTGACTAAGCGTCCGCTTAGTACGGTAGGGAGCCAGGGCCCGGAGCGACCGGGCCGACCCCACCCTGGGAGGCCCCGTGCCCCGCGCGCTCCAGGATGTCGTCTTCGTCGACGGCGTCCGCACCCCCTTCGGCAAGGCTGGCCAGAAGGGCATGTATGCCCAGACCCGCGCCGACGACCTCGTCATCAAGTGCATCCGCGAGCTGATGCGGCGTCACCCCGAGCTCCCGAAGGAGCGCGTCGAGGAGGTGGCGCTCGCCGCCACCACCCAGATCGGTGACCAGGGCCTGACCCTGGGCCGCCTCGCCGCCCTCCTCGCCGGGCTGCCGAAGTCCACGCCGGGCTACTCCGTCGACCGCATGTGCGCCGGCGCGATGACCGCTGTGACCAACGTCGCCTCCTCGATCGGCTTCGGCGCCATCGACATCGCCATCGCTGGCGGCGTCGAGCACATGGGGCGTCACCCGATGGGCGAGGGCATCGACCCCAACCCGCGCATCGTCTCCGAGCGCATCGTGGACGAGTCCGCACTGGTGATGGGCAAGACCGCCGAGAACCTCCACGACCGCTTCCCGCACCTCACGAAGGAGCGCTGCGACGCATTTGCCGTCGGGAGCCAGCAGAAGCTGGCCGCCGCCTACGAGGCCGGCCTCGTGCAGCCCGGGCTCGTGCCGGTCGCCACCCGCAACGCCGAGCTGGGCTGGGGCCTCGCGACGGTCGACGAGCCGCCTCGACCGGGCACCACGATGGCCGAGCTCGCCGCCCTGAAGACCCCGTTCCGCCCGCACGGCAACGTCACCGCGGGCAATGCTGCCGGGCTCAACGACGGGGCCACCGCCTGCATCCTCGCCTCCCAGGCCGCCGCCACAGAGCTGGGGATGCCGGTGCGCATGCGGCTGGTGTCGTATGCCTTCGTCGGTGTCGAGCCCGAGGTCATGGGCATCGGCCCGGTGCCCGCGACCGAGAAGGCGCTGCGCCTCGCCGGCCTCACGATCGAGGACATCGGGCTCTTCGAGCTCAACGAGGCCTTCGCCGTGCAGGTCATCGCCTTCCTCGACCACTTCGGCATCGCCGACGACGACGAGCGCGTCAACCCCTGGGGTGGCGCCATCGCGGTCGGTCACCCCCTCGCCTCCTCGGGGGTGCGGCTGATGACCCAGCTCGCCGCTCACTTCGAGGCCCACCCCGAGGTGCGCTACGGCGTGACCGCCATGTGCATCGGCATCGGCATGGGCGGCAGCGTCATCTGGGAGAACCCCCACCACGCCGACTACGGCAAGGAGTCCTGAGCCATGACGACCACCGCACCCACCACCTCGCAGCTGCCCCCCGAGGTCGTGACGCACACCCCGGTCCGCGACATCGCCCTCCCCGGCGGCGTCGGCACGATGGCCCTGATCACCCTCGACAACGGGCTCGACCACACCCGCCCCACCACCTTCGGCGCACAGGGCATCGCCGGCCTCCAGGCCACCGTGGATGCCGTGCGCACCCGAGCCGAGGCCGGCGAGATCCAGGCGGTCGGCATCACCGGCAAGCCGTTCATCTTCGCGGTGGGCGCCGACCTCTCCGGGGTTCCCTACGTCACCGAACGCGCGCAGGCCACCGGCATCGCGGCCGCCGGCCACGCGGCATTCGGGGCCATCATGGACCTCCCCGTGCCGACGTTCGCGTTCGTCAACGGAGCCGCCATGGGCGGTGGCGTCGAGATCGCCCTCGCGTGCGACCACCGCACCATCTCGGGCGGCGTGCCGGCATTCGCCCTCCCCGAGGCCTTCCTCGGGCTCGTACCCGGGTGGGGTGGCTGCTACCTGCTGCCTCACCTCATCGGCGCCGAGGCCGCCCTGAAGGTGATCATCGAGAACCCGCTGTCGCAGAATCGGATGCTGAAGGCGAAGGAGGTCGCGGCCCTCGGGATCGCCGACCAGCTCCTCGAGCCCGCCGACTTCCTCGAGGACTCCCTGCGCTGGGCAGCCGGGGTGCTCGCTGGCACGCTCACCGTGCAGCGCATCGACGTCGACCACGACGAACGCACCTGGGAGGCCGCCTGCGATGCCGCGCGCAAGGTCGTCCTCGCCAAGACCGGTGGTCGCTCCCCCGGCCCGCTGCGCGCCGTCGACCTCGTCCGGGCCGCGCGCACCGCGACCCGCGAGGAGGCCTTCGCCGCCGAGGACGAGGCCCTCGGCGACCTCATCATGGGCGATGAGCTGCGCGCGGGGCTCTACGCGTTCGACCTGGTGCAGAAGCGGGCCAAGCGGCCCGCGGGCGCACCGGACAAGGCACTCGCCCGACCGGTCACCAAGGTCGGCATCGTCGGCGCCGGCCTGATGGCCAGCCAGCTTGCCCTGCTCTTCGCCCGCAAGCTCGGCGCACCCGTCGTCATGACCGACCTCGACGAGGAGCGCGTGGCCAAGGGCGTCGCGTGGGTGCACGGCGAGGTGGACGCACTGCTGGCCAAGCGCCGGGTCTCCCCCGACAAGGCCTCCTTCCTCAAGGGCCTGGTCACCGGCTCCACGTCCAAGGAGGGCTTTGCCGACGCAGACTTCGTCATCGAAGCCGTCTTCGAGGAGATGTCGGTCAAGCAGCAGGTCTTCGCGGAGGTGGAGGCCGTCGTCTCGCCCGAGTGCGTGCTCGCGACGAACACCTCCTCGCTCTCCATCACGGAGATGGCCAGCGGCCTGACGCACCCGGAGCGGGTCGTGGGTTTCCACTTCTTCAACCCGGTCGCCGTCATGCCGCTCCTGGAGGTCATTCCCGGCGAGCAGCCCGACGAGGCAGCGCTGGCAACGGCATTCGCCACCGGCCGCACGCTGGGCAAGACGACGATCCGGGTCAAGGACTCCGCCTCGTTCGTCGTGAACCGCCTGCTCGGCCGGTTCATGGGTGAGTTCTCGCGGATCGTCGACGAGGGCACCCCTGTCGCCACGGCTGACCGCGCCGTGGCGGGGATCGCCCCGATGCCACCGTTCGTGCTCGTCGGGCTGGTCGGCCCGGCCATCGCGCTGCACAACAGCGAGACGCTGCACCGCGCGTTCGGCGACCGCTTCCACGTCTCGCCCAGCCTGCGCCGCCTCGTCGAGGCCGGCAAGCGCGGCTACTACCTCATGGAGGGTGGCCGCCCGATGCCCGACCCCGAGGTGCTCGCTTTGGCGGAGCGGCCCGAGCACCCGGTCGAGCTCACCGTGGACCAGGCGCGCGAGCGCATCCTCGGCGTGCTGGCGCAGGAGGTCGGCCTGATGCTCTCCGAAGGTGTCGTCCAGGCTCCGATGGACATCGACCTCGCGATGATCACCGGCGCCGGCTTCCAGTTCTGGAACGGTGGTCTCTGCCCGCTGCTGGACCGAGAGGGCCACTCCGAGCGCGTGCTGGGACGCCGTCTGCTCCCCGCCGGCGTGGCGAGCGTCGCGAGGTCCTGACGCCCAGCCGCGACAGGGTTCACGCGGCCGCGCGGCCTGCCGGTGCGAGATCGACCGACGGGCCGCCCGGCGGCGGTTTGGCGGGCCACCGGGCCGTGGCCCCGAGGAGCGTCAGCATGCACGGCACGAGCAGTGTGCGGACCACGAAGGCGTCGAGCAGGATACCGACCGCCATGGCAAATCCGAGCTCGCGGAACGGAGACAGCGGGATGGTCGCGAGCATCCCGAAGCTCACCGCCAGGGTGAGCCCGGCTGTCGTGATCGCCGAGCTCGTCTCCGGGAAGGACGTGATGACGGCCTCGCGCATCGGCATCCGGCGCGCCTCGTGCCAGACGCGTCCCACCCCGAAGATGTTGTAGTCCGAGCCCAGGGACACCAGCAGCACCGCGGCCGCGAACGGCACGTAGAAGGTCAGTCCACCGCCCGTTTCGGGGTCGGCGAAGAAGAAGTTGGTCAGACCGAGTGCGGCAGCGAGGGCGAGCACACTGCAGCACAGGAGCAGCACCGGGGCAAGCAGCGAGCGGAGGAACACGACGAGGAGCAGAAGGTTGACGATGATCGCGACGATGGCGATCCGGTAGAGGTCGGCGCTTGTCGAAGCCACCAGCCCCTCGGCGAGGGCGGTGTCCCCGGCGAAGGTGATGTCGGCGTCGGAGAGGCCGTGCTGGAGCGCGAGCGCCGGCACCCTCTCACGGAGGTTGGTCAGGTCCCCGATGGCGGCCGCGCCGAGGGGGTCGTGCGTGAAGACCACGAGCATTCGAGCCGCATCTCCGTCGTCGTTGAGCACCACGCCAAAAGGCTGTTGGGTGAAGTTCTGCGAAGGTCCCACGATGCCCGCGACACCGGGCTCGGCAGCCAGTTCGTCCTGGAAGTCGGACAGGCCGCCGAGGTTCTGCAGCAGGCCCGGACCCTCGATCAAGATCGTCGTCGGTGAGGAGATGCCTGGCGAGAAACCAGCCGCGGCAGCCGCGGTGGCCCGCTTGACGGGGTTCTCGGGAGGCAAAGAGCTCGTGAAACCGACCCCGAGCTCCAGGCCGCGCAGCGGCAGCGTCGCGACGAGGAGCACCGCGGTCGCGAGCACCACGACCCACGTGGCCGTGCGTCGTGTGGTGAGCCGCTCCATCAGTCGTCTACTCCTGACGTAGGACGGTGTCCCCTCCGGGATCGGCAGCCAGCGCGCTGCCCGGTGCGGCAGGAGGCGCCCTGGCCAGAGGACCCGCGAGCCGAGGATCGCGATGAGGGCCGGGACGAGGGTCACCGACACGACCAGGCCTATGACGATGGCCAGCGTCATGGCTGGACCGAGCCCACGGAAGAACTCCGAGCTCGCCGCGAGCAGCGCCCCCGTGCCCGCAGCCACGGTGATCCCGGCGACCGTGACGATGGGGGTGTAGGCGGCGATGGATCGCTCCACCGCGTCAGCCGGCTTCTCGCACAGGGCGAGCTGGGACCGCAGCGACGTCACGTAGAAGATCGTGTAGTCCGTCACGATGCCGAGCAGGAGGGCGACGAGGAGTGGCTCGAGCTCGGCTGGCGCGGCGATCCCCAAGGCACCCGCGAGCAGGGCGGACACGTCCAGCGTCACCACGTAGGCAATTCCCGCCGCAAGGAGCGCGATCACGGGAGCCACGACCGAGCGGAACGCGACGCCGACGAGCACGATGATCGCCACCACGGTGAGCAGTTCGAGACGGTGCAGCGACGACCCGAGAATCCGTGCCTGTTCGGCACGCGCCGGCACCGATCCGGTGATCCCCACGACGTGGTCCTGCGGGCGGGTCAGGTTCTCTGAGACATAGCGCTCAGCCGCTCTTTGCTGGCTGACGAAGCTGCTCCGCGGATCCATGAAGAGGTTGGTGAGCACCGTGGTGTTGCTCTCTGTCATCTCGGTGCCGAGGGGCACGGCATTCGTGAGCGGAATGGCGCCCAGGAGTGGGGGGTGCGGTGTGCTCTGGTTGACGGCAAGTGCCTCGAGCACCGACTCGGCCTGGACGAAGACGGAGAGCCCACGTGGGTCGCGCTGGACCACGGCCGTCCGGCTGCTGAGTGGAAAGCCGAAGAGGTCGACCGAGCGGATCTCGGCCCGAATTGCGGCGCTGTCCTGCGGGATGATGCTGGCCAGGTCGTCTCCCCCGTCCGGGACCGCAGGGCCCCACAGCACCACGGCGAGCAGCAACGACCAGAACGCCACGATCACCCAGCGCCACCGCATCGTCCAGCGGGCGTAGCGGCGGCTCCACCCCCCGTCGGCCGAACCGTCACGGGAAGGGCGACGCAGAAGCCGTCGCAGACGTCCGATCCCCCCGCTCATGGTGAGGGCCGAGGCCCCGGATCGATCCCGAGCCGCTCCAGCTCCGCAGCGGCGAGGTCCCCGTGCCGTCCGGCCGCGAGGTCTCCGAAGGGGTCGGCAGTGATGGCCAGGAGCTCAGTGGGTGGGAGGCTCCCCACTGCCCGGTGCGCCAGCAGCGCCATGAGTGGAGCGGCTGACTCCACACTGCTCAGTGCCTCCCGCACCCGGCGCGCCTCACGGCGCCGGGCCATCCGCGCAGGAACGTAGAACATGAGCACCGCACCGGCGGGCGCGACCGCGAGGGACATTCCCAGCAACACGCTCACGCCCCTGATGCTCCGGTCGGCCTGCTGACCGCTGGAGACGATCTGCTCAGCGGTGGCACCGATCTGCTCACCCAGGGCGCCGGTCCGCTCACCGATGAGGGGAACGCTCGACAACGTCCGCAGCGCCTCAGCGGCTGACCCGAGGGAGCGTCCCGAGTCGACTGTGCTGGCGGCCAGTCCGGTGAGCTGCCAGAGCTGGTAGCCGGTCCATGCACCTACCGCGAGCCAGAACACCACCCAGAAGACGACCACACCGTCCCGTGCACGAATGGCCCTTGCATCGGCATCCCACGCGCTGGTCCCCATGTGGAGGGTCTACCCCCCTGCAACCAGTTCATGCAACAGAAGCGCGCAGAGATCGGTTCTGTCCGTTTGACGGACAGCTGGGATGCTGGCGGCGCGCGCGGTGGAGTACCTTGACGGGAACCGCTGGAACACAGTTCACACTGTCGACAGAAAGAGGTGCGGACCGATGGCCGACACGACCCAGGACAAGGGCCGCAACTCGTGGTGGATCCCCGCAGCGACCTTCCTCGTCGGGCTGGTCCTGGGGGGGGGTGTCATCGCCGCCACGACGTCCGGGGGCGACACCGTTGCCGGTGGCGACACCTCGTCCTCCCCCTCGACGACCGCGTCCACGGGGCCCACGGGTTCGCCCTCGCCGAGCAGCCCGGCGGATGCCGTCGTGACCGTCCCCGGTGAGTGCCTCCAGATCGCCGAGGACTCGCAGAAGGTCCTCGACCTGGTGAACGACGCCGTCGCGGCGGTGCGCGACCTCGACGCATCGGCGCTGAGCGATGTCGTGCGCAAGATCCAGTCCAGCCAGGAGGCGCTCTCGCAGCAGACGACGGCGTGCCGGGACTCGGTGGAGGCTCCGGTCGTTCCCTAGGAAGAACACCGCACCCCCCATATCTCACATGTGATATATCCTTTCCCGGTGACGACCCCGACCGACACCTACCTGACCCGCATCGGCACCCTCATCCGGGACGCCCGGCGCCACCAGGGCCTCACCCAGAGTGAGTTGGCCGACCTCCTCGACACCAGCCAGAGCGCCGTCGCGCGGATCGAGCAGGGCAAGCAGAACCTCTCCCTGGAGATGCTGGCCCGGGTCGGCGAGAAGCTCGACAGCGAGTTCGTCTCCCTGGGCCACAGCGGTCCGCAGCACCTGCGCATCGTCGGCGGGAAGAAGCTCTCCGGCTCCATCCCGGTCAAGACGAGCAAGAACGCGGCGGTCGCCCTGCTCTGCGCGAGCATGCTCAACAAGGGCCGCACCACCCTGCGCAGCCTGGCCCGCATCGAGGAGGTCAACCGGATCATCGAGGTGCTCACCTCGATCGGGGTCCAGGTGCGCTGGCTTCCCGACAGCAACGACCTCGAGATCGTCCCCCCCGCCAAGCTCGACCTCGCAAGCATCGACGTCGAGGCTGCGAGGCGCACCCGCACCGTCATCATGTTCCTGGGCCCGCTGCTCCACGAGCTCGATGCCTTCCAGCTGCCGTATGCCGGTGGCTGCGACCTCGGCACCCGCACCGTCGAGCCGCACCTGTCCGCGTTGCGCTGGTTCGGTCTGGACGTCGCCGCCACCCACGGCTTCTACGAGGCGAAGGTCGACACCACCAGATCCCCGCAGAAGGCCATCGTGCTCACCGAACGTGGCGACACGGTCACCGAGAACGTCCTGCTCGCCGCCGCCCGCAACCCCGGCACGACGATCATCCGCAACGCCTCCCCGAACTACATGGTCCAGGACCTCTGCTTCTTCCTCCAAGCGCTCGGGGCCACGATCGAGGGCATCGGCACCACGACCCTCACGGTCACCGGCGTCAAGGAGATCGACGTCGACATCGAGTACTTCCCCTCGGAGGACCCGATCGAGGCGATGAGCCTGATCGCCGCCGCTGTCGTCACGGAGTCCACGATCACCATCGAGCGGGTGCCGATCGAGTTCCTCGAGATCGAGCTCGCGACGCTGGAGGAGATGGGCCTGCGCTTCGACCTCACGCCGGAGTACTGCGCCAAGAACGGCCACACCCGCCTCCTCGACCTCACCATCCACCCCAGCCCGCTCAAGGCCCCGGTCGACAAGATCGCCCCGATGCCCTTCCCCGGGCTCAACATCGACAACCTCCCTTTCTTCGCCCTCATCGCCGCGTGCGCCGAGGGCACGACGATGATCCACGACTGGGTCTACGAGAACCGCGCGATCTACCTCACCGAGCTGACGAAGATCGGCGGCCAGGTACAGCTGCTCGACCCGCACCGGGTGATGATCACCGGCCCCACCCCGAAGTGGCGCGCGGCCGAGGTCATGTGCCCGCCGGCCCTGCGACCGGGCGTCGTCGTCCTCCTGGCGATGCTCGCAGCCCCCGGTACCTCGGTGCTGCGCAACGTCTACGT
>JBDTDY010000354.1:0-3405 GCA_039922835.1 Ornithinibacter sp. | reverse complement strand
AACCGATCCCACAGTCATGAAGGAGGGTCACTCCCTCGGCAGCGGCTCGCCACGTCAGGTCACGGATCCGGTCGGCGAGTGCGCTGCTAGTGACCATCGGCATCCCCGGGGTGAACGCCAGGACTGCCGCGGTCTCCTCGAGCCGGCCGGTCAGCTCACCGGCCGGGTCTCGCACGTATCTGCCGGCCGGTGGGTCCGCGGTCTCGCGCCCCACGCCGGCGCGCTCGAGTGCGACGGAGTTGGCATACGCGATGTGCCCGTTGCTCTCCAGGACCAACAGCGGCCTGTCCGGGACCAGCCGGTCGAGCACCGCACGGTCCAGCTGCGGATGGCCGTCGGTGATGCTGGGGTCGAACTGCTGGGCCACCACCCAGCCGGTCGTCGACGTCGGCGCATCGCGAAGTGCCGTGAACACGGCATCGGCACTCGGACAGGTCATCGGGCTGAGGTCCACCCAGTCGGCGAGCTGGACCCTCGAGGAGTGCATGTGCGGGTCGACCAGCCCGGGCAGCAGCGCGCGACCCTCGAGGTCGACGACGTCGGTGGCCGGGCCGACGAACGTCCCCATCTCGGAGTCGGTGCCGACCGCCACGACACGGCCGCCGCGCACTGCCACCCCCTGTGCCCGGGACCCGACGGCATCCATCGTCAGGACGGTCCCTCCCGTGAGCACGAGGTCTGCGCTGCCCGCACCTGGTGCGGGAGGGTGGCGAGGCGCGGAGGTCATGGAAGGACCGTAGTCCGGCCACCGCCCGCCGAGCGCGGCGTGGTGTGGTTGGACGCACACGTCACCTGTGCAGACCTGAGACGTACAGTGGATGGTGCTGCGCCTGCGGCACAACGCTGCGCGGCACCGACCCGTCGCCGACACCCAGGGTGAACAGTGAGCAGCAAGACCGTCAAGACCCTCGATCGCGTGGTCATCCGTTTCGCCGGCGACTCCGGTGACGGCATGCAGCTCACCGGTGACCGCTTCACCTCCGACACCGCGTCGATGGGCAACGACCTGTCGACGCTGCCCAACTTCCCGGCCGAGATCCGCGCACCGCAAGGGACGCTCCCCGGGGTCTCCAGCTTCCAGCTGCACTTCGCCGACCACGACGTGCTGACCCCCGGTGACGCCCCCGACGTCCTGGTCGCGATGAATCCCGCCGCCCTGCGGGCCAACCTCGGGGAGGTGCCAAGGGGCGCGACGATCATCATCAACACCGATGAGTTCAGCAAGCGCAACCTGGCCAAGGTCGGCTACGACGTGAGCCCGCTGGACGACGGCACCCTCGACTCCTTCCACGTGCACCCGGTGCGGCTCACCTCGATCACGGTCGATGCCCTCGCCGAGTTCGACGGGCTCACCCGCAAGGAGAAGGAGCGGGCGAAGAACATGTTCGCCCTCGGGCTGCTCTCGTGGATGTACACCCGGCCGACCACCGCCACCGAGACGTTCCTCACGAAGAAGTTCGGTGCCCACCCCGAGATCCTCGCTGCGAACATCGCTGCGCTGCGGGCGGGTTGGAACTACGGAGAGACCACCGAGGACTTCGCGTCCTCCTTCGTCGTCGCCCCCGCCACGATGCCCCCCGGCACCTACCGCAACATCACCGGCAACACGGCACTGGCCCTCGGTCTCGTCGCCGCATCGCACCGTGCCGGTCTGCCACTGGTCCTGGGCTCCTACCCCATCACCCCGGCATCCGACATCCTGCACGCCCTGGCCGCCCTCAAGCGGCACGGCGTGACCACCTTGCAGGCCGAGGACGAGATCGCCGGCATCGGCATCGCCCTCGGCGCGAGCTTCGGCGGCGCCATCGGCGTCACCACGACCTCCGGCCCGGGGGTGGCGCTGAAGTCGGAGACCATCGGCCTGGCCGTCTCGCTCGAGCTGCCGCTCATCATCGTCGACGTCCAGCGCGGTGGCCCGTCGACCGGCCTCCCCACGAAGACCGAGCAGGCCGACCTGCTCCAGGCGATGTTCGGCCGCAACGGTGAGTCTCCCGTGCCGATCATCGCGCCGCGCACGCCGGCCGACTGCTTCACCGCCGCCATGGATGCCGTGCGCATCGCCACGACCTACCGCACCCCGGTCTTCATCCTCTCCGACGGCTACCTCGCCAACGGGTCCGAGCCGTGGAGCGTCCCGGAAGCCGCCGACCTCCCCGACCTCACGGTCGAGTTCGCCACCGAGCCCAACGACACCGACGCCAAGGGCGAACCGGTCTTCCACCCGTTCCTGCGCGACGAGACCACCCTCGCCAGGCCGTGGGCCATCCCCGGGACCGCGGGCCTGGAGCACCGGATCGGCGGCATCGAGAAGGCCGACATCACCGGCAACATCTCCTACGACCCCGACAACCACGACAAGATGACCCGCCTGCGCCAGGCCAAGATCGACGGCATCACGGTGCCCGACCTCGAGGTCGACGACGCGAGCGGTCGCGCCCGGGTGCTCGTCCTGGGCTGGGGCTCGACCTACGGACCGGTCGCCGCCGCGACGCGCGTCGTGCGCAACTCGGGCCGCCCCGTCGCCAGCGCGCACCTCACCCACCTCAACCCCTTCCCCGCCAACCTCGGGGAGGTGCTGAGCTCCTACGACCGCGTCATCGTCCCGGAGATGAACCTCGGCCAGCTCGCCATGCTGCTGCGCGCGAAGTTCCTCATCGACGTGCGCTCCCACACCTCGGTCCGCGGCCTGCCGTTCTCCACGGTGGAGCTCGCCGACGTCATCTCGACCGCACTGGAGGAGCTCACGTGACCACCACAGACCTGGGGATGCCGGTGAGCGGGCTGGACCGTGTGCCCCGCCTCCCGCAGGACGACGTCCGCCAGACCAAGCGCGACTTCACCTCCGACCAGGAGGTGCGCTGGTGCCCTGGTTGCGGCGACTACGTCATCCTCGCCGCGGTGCAGTCCTTCCTGCCCGAGCTCGGCCTGAAGCGCGAGAACATCGTCTTCGTCTCCGGCATCGGGTGCTCCTCGCGCTTCCCCTACTACCTCGACACCTATGGGATGCACTCGATCCACGGGCGCGCCCCCGCGATCGCCACCGGGCTCGCGACCTCGCGGCCCGACCTGTCGGTGTGGGTCGTCACTGGTGACGGTGACGCTCTCTCGATCGGGGGCAACCACCTGATCCACGCTCTGCGGCGCAACGTCAACCTCACGATCCTGCTCTTCAACAACCAGATCTACGGGCTGACCAAGGGCCAGTACTCCCCCACCAGCCGGGTCGGCCAGGTCACCAAGTCGACCCCGATGGGATCTGTCGACACCCCGTTCAACCCGGTGTCGCTCGCGCTGGGGGCCGAGGCCACGTTCGTCGCTCGGGTGATGGAGTCCGACCGCCCCGAGCTCACGAGGATCCTCCGGGCCGCGACCGAGCACCGCGGCACCGCCCTGGTCGAGATCTAC
>JBDTDY010000353.1:0-5306 GCA_039922835.1 Ornithinibacter sp. | reverse complement strand
CCACCGAGCTGCTCGCCCTGGCCCGGGAGCGCAGCAGCGTGGTGAACCCGCACATCAACGCGGTGGTCGCCCCATTGGGCCAGGTCGCCGACGCCCGCGCTGCCGACGCGGGGCTCACTGGCCCGTTCGCCGGGGTGCCGTTCCTGGTCAAGGACCTCCTCCAGGAATATGCCGGCTTTCCCACCTCCAACGGGTCCCGGGCCCTCGCTCACGACGTCGCGCGCGAGCACGCCACCGTCACCCGGCTCTTCCTCGACGCGGGCTTGGTGGTCTTCGGCAAGACCAACACCCCGGAGTTCGGGGCCAAGGCCGTCACCGAGTCCGAGCTGTGGGGAGCCGCCCGCAACCCCTGGGACGTGACGTGCACGCCCGGCGGCTCATCCGGCGGGTCGGGCGCCGCCGTGGCCGCGGGCATCGTCCCCGCCGCTGGCGCCAACGACGGTGGCGGCTCCATCCGGATACCGGCCGCCTGCAACGGGCTCGTGGGGCTGAAGACGAGCCGCGGTCTGAGTCCCTACGGCCCCCAGACCGGGGAGCAGATGTTCGGGATGGTGACCCAAGGTGTCGTCTCGCGCACCGTGCGGGACAGCGCTGCACTGCTGGACGCGATCACCCGGCCGGATCCGAGCGCGGCCTACGAGGTGGCGCGGCCGCCGGTCCCGTTCGCCGAGCTGGTCCTCCACCGTCCCGGCACCCTGCGGATCGGATACACGTCCTCCTCGGCGATCAACTCCAGCCCTGACCGCGAAGCCGTCATGGCGGTCGAGGCCGCCGCGGAGCTGCTGAGCGCGCTGGGGCACCAGGTCGAGGAGGTCCCACCACCGCACGACGACGAAGCACTGGCCCGCGACTTCCTCACCATCTGGTTCGCCCAGCTCCACGGTCAGGTCACCGACGCCAAGCGGCGCTTCGGCTCCCCTGACAGCCACTTCGAGGCCGACACACTCGCGTGCGCCGAGCTCGGCCGCGCGGCCGGGGTCCGCTCGCTGCTCCACGCGATGTCGAACGTCAACGGCTACACCAGGGCGCTCGCGGGCTTCCACCAGAGTCACGACCTGCTCCTCACCCCGACGCTGGCGCAGCCGCCGCTCGTCGTCGGGGCCCTCACCTCCACCCCTGCGCTGCAGCGCGCGTCGCGCGTGGTCGCACGCACACGGACCGGCCGGGCGCTGGCGGCATCCGGTGTGCTGGACCAGATCATCTCCGACAACCTCAGTTGGGTGCCCTACACGCAGCTGGCGAACCTCACCGGCCGGCCGGCGATCAGTGTGCCGCTGCACTGGACCGGCGCAGGCCTCCCCTTGGGCGTCCAGCTCGTTGGCCGACTCGGCGCAGACGGGCTCCTCCTGCAGCTCGCCGCCCAGCTCGAGGAGGCGCAGCCGTGGTTCCACCGGTATGCCGAGCTGGACCCCGCTATGGACCGCTAGGTCTGCCCTCGCTCCGGTGAGGTGTCGGACCAGCTGCGCCGCGCACCTGGGCCGCGCGCGTCGAATGCCTGGTGGGGTCCGGGCCCCTCCAGCGAGCCAGGGCTGCAGCGACGGCACTGACAGGATTGGGCCATGACGCTCGCCCGCTCCCTGATCCTGTTCCTCGCAGCGGCCCTGACTGAGATCGGTGGTGCCTGGCTGATCTGGCAGGGCGTGCGAGAGCACCGCGGTTGGCTCTGGATCGGCGGCGGCATCATCGCGCTCGGCGTGTACGGCTTCGTCGCGACCCTCCAGCCGGACGCCAACTTCGGCCGCATCCTGGCCGCCTACGGGGGCGTGTTCGTTGCCGGCTCCCTGGCATGGGGCGTGGTCCTCGACGGGTTCCGGCCCGACCGCTACGACATCACCGGAGCCGTGATCTGCCTCCTTGGCGTCGCCATCATCATGTACGCGCCGCGCACCACCTGATCCTCCGGGCACTCCGGGCACTCCGGACCTCGTCGGCGTCGCTCGGTGGTGACGGAGACCGTCGTTCAGTTGGAGGGCCCGAACCGCTCGGTGCGGATGGCGCCGGAGTCATGGCCCTTGTCGATGAGGATGCCGGCCGCAGACTCCACGAACCCCGAGGGTCCACACACGTAGACCCGAGGGGGGACAGCTGTCTCGCCCACCCCGGGGAGGTCCTCCGGCCGCAGCCGGCCCGGTCGTCGGGCATCGTCGGGCAGCCCACCGCGCGTGAACAGCCGGTCGACGCGCAGACCCGGACTCGTCTGGCTCAGCGCGAAGAGCTCGTTCGTGTAGAACACGTGGTCAGGTGTGCGCACGGAGTAGATCAGGTGGAACGGGGTGTCGACGCCCGCACGCCCGCGTTGGCGCAGCATCGCCATCAACGGCACGACCCCCGACCCCCCGGCGACGAGCAGCACGGGCTCGGGCATCTCCTCTGACCAGCGGAACCACCCGCCGATAGGTCCGCGGACCTCGAGTTGGTCGCCGGGGCGCATCGTCTCCACGAGATAGGGCGACACCTCTCCCTCCCTCAGGAGCTGCACGGTGAGCACCAGGCGGTCACGCTCGGGCGCCGAGGCAACCGAGTAGGTGCGTTGCGCCGTGTAGCCGTCCTGCGCGGAGAGCCGCACTTCGACGTGCTGGCCCGCGTCGTGGCCCGGCCAGCCCGGCACGTCGAGCACGACGGTGCGGGCGGTGCGGGTCTCGAGCCAACCGTCGGTCAGCGATCCGACCCGCCACGGCATCGGCTGGAGCACGCTCGTCATCAGTCGCCCACGTAGCGCTGCTCACGCCACGGGTCACCGTAGTCGTGGTAGCCGAGCGCCTCCCAGAAACCCAGGGTGTCCGTGGTGCCCAGCGTGATGCCGTTCATCCACTTCGCCGACTTCCAGAAGTAGAGGTGGGGAACCAGGAGCCGCGCGGGGCCACCGTGCTCAGCGCGCAGCGGCGCTCCCTCGTACTCGAACGCGATCCACGCCCGACCACCGAGCAGGTCGGGCAGCGGCAGGTTCGTCGTGTAGCCCCCGTAGGAATGGACCAGGGCACATGTTGCGTCGCCCCCTGCGTCGCCGATGACCGCGTCGAGGGGCACCCCGCGCCAGGTGGTGTCGAGCTTGCTCCACTTCGTCACGCAGTGGATGTCGGTGTGCACCTCCTCGCTCGGGAGCGCCATCAGGTGCTCCCAACCGATGGTGCGGATGCCGCCAGTCGTGCCGGTCACGCTGAGCCGCCAGTCCTGCGTGCTCACGACCGGGGTCGGTCCGGCGGAGAGCACCGGGAAGTCCCGCTCGAGGTACTGCCCCGGTGGGATGCGGGGGTCCTTGCCCTCGCGACGGCCGACGAAGCCCCTGCTGACGACGTTCACGACACCGATTCTGCCCCGTCGCTCGGCATCGGAGGGTTCGGGTGCTGCACCCGCACCGTGAGGATCGGCAGGAAGAGCTGGACTGCTGGGCCGATGAGCAGCGCGTAGAGCACCGTCCCGACGCCGACGACGCCACCGAGGAACCATCCCAGCGTCACGACGGTCACCTCGAGCCCGGTGCGCACCAGCCGGATCGACCACCCGGTGCGGCGCGAGAGCCCCGTCATCAGGCCGTCGCGGGGCCCAGGGCCCAGCTGGCTGCCGATGTACATGGCTCCCGCGATGCCGTTCCCGAGCACAGCGACGAGCATCACGACGACGCGCCACCCGAGGCCCTGGATGTCGGGGAGCACCGAGAGGGTGATGTTGATGGCGACCCCGATCACCACGGCATTGAGGATCGTGCCGAGACCGGGCCACTGACGGAGCGGGATCCACAACAGCAGCACGAAGAACGAGACGACGATGCTCATGTCGCCGTAGGACATCGGCACGTGCTGGATCAGGCCGTACTGCAGCACCCCCCAGGGCTCGAGCCCGAGACCGGCGCGCAGCAGCAGCGACATCGACACCCCGTAGAGCACCAGACCGACGAGCAGCTGCGCGATCCGGTGCGCGAGGCGACCGGCGCGCAGCTGCTCGATCGGGTTCATCGGCACCAGGTCGACGCGTCGTCGCACGCCGTGGCGCACCATCTGCAGCGGGGTCATGGGGTCCATCGTGCCTGAAAGTGGCCTTCACATCGATGGCCAATCCTGAGAGAGTGGCCCCATGACGCCCGCATCCGTCTCCGCTGCCCGCACCGCCCGCCTGGTCGGCGACCTCGGCACCGGCGGACCGGCATACCGACTGCTCGCCGACGCCCTGCGCCACTCGATCGCCGACGGGCGCATCGCTGCGGGCACCCGGCTTCCCAGTGAGCGCGAGCTCACGTCTGCTCTCGAGGTCAGCCGCACCACCGTGGCCAGTGCGTATGCCGTGCTCCGCGAGCGCGGATACCTCACCTCGAAGCGTGGGTCGGGGTCGCTGGCAACCCTGCCGAGCAGCACTCGGCTGCGTGGGACGGGGGCCCTGTTCCCCGCGGACGTCGCGGAGGGAGACATCGACCTGACGTGTGCCGCGAGCCGGGCACCAGCCGGCGTGGTCGAGGCCTACGAGCGTGCCGTGACCCGGTTGCCGGCGTATCTCGCGGGCGCCGGCTACCTCACCCTGGGGGTGCCCGAGCTGCGCGAGGTCATCGCCGAGCGCTACTGCGCGAGAGGGCTGCCCACGAGCCCCGAGGAGGTCCTCGTGACCTCCGGTGCCGTTGCCGGGCTGGGCGTCGTCGCCCGTGCCGTGCTCACACATGGTGACCGGGTCGTGGTGGAGAACCCCACCTACCCCAACACCGTCGACGCGCTGCGCCGCGGAGGTGCGCGGCTCGTGCCGCTCGCGATGGACCCTGACGGCTGGGACGTGCACGGCGCTGAGGGCACCATCCGCACCACGCGAGCCGCTGCTGCCGTGCTCATCCCCGACTTCCACAACCCCACCGGCGCACTGATGTCGGACGAGGATCGCTCTCGCGTGGCGCGGGCGCTGCGTGACGCGGGCACCGTGCCGATCATCGACGAGACGATCGCCGAGGTGTCCCTCGACCCGGGGCTGCCGCTGCCCCTGCCTTTCGGTGCCCACGACCCGCGAACCATCAGCGTCGGAAGCTCGTCGAAGTCCCACTGGGGCGGGCTGCGAACGGGGTGGATCAGGGCTCCGCGAAGCGCCGTGACTGCGCTGGTGGAGGCGCGTG
Source organism: Ornithinibacter sp. (assembly GCA_039922835.1). Lineage (GTDB taxonomy): Bacteria > Actinomycetota > Actinomycetes > Actinomycetales > Dermatophilaceae > Fodinibacter. The sequence goes on along the minus strand of JBDTDY010000353.1, from coordinate 220 downwards.
TCACGACGGACCTGGGCGCCCCGGTGCTCGAGCAACTCGTGCTGCTCGAGCTGATGAGGGTCTCGCCCGGACTCACGCCTGAGCGGCGGGAGGACCTGTGCCGCTCACGTGACGCGCTCACCATCGCGTTGCGAGAGCGGCTGCCCGACATCACTTTCCGGATGCCGCTTGGTGGGCTGTCGCTCTGGTGCGAGCTGCCCGGGGACCTCAGCGCGACGGA
>JBDTDY010000352.1:0-3007 GCA_039922835.1 Ornithinibacter sp. | reverse complement strand
GCCTGGTCCAACCTCGATGAGGCGCAACGCTCCCGATGGCTCGGTGAGGGCGACGGGGCCGGGCGTGCGGCCTGGCTGCGCCTCGGCCTGGGCTTCGCGCTCGCGGTGGCCGGCATCCTCGTGCTGGTGACCCGCGGCCGGTCGATCACCGTCGTCTGGGACGCCCTGCTGGCGGCCACCGCAGTGTTGGTGGGTGCACTGATCATCGCTGCTCCGTGGGCCGCGCGGCTGTGGGCCGACCTGCGCCGGGAGCAGGTCGCGGCCGCGCGAGCGACCGAGCGCGCCGACATCGCCGCGCACCTGCACGACTCGGTGCTCCAGACCCTCGCCCTCATCCAGCGCCAGGCCGGTGACGCGCCCGCCGTGACCCGGTTGGCGCGTGCCCAGGAGCGCGAGCTGAGGTCCTGGCTGTATGCCGGGCCGCAGGGTTCGCAGGCCACCCTCGCCGCCGCCGTCACCGAGGTGGCGCACGAGGTGGAGGACCTCCAGGGCGTGCCGATCGACCTCGTCGTGACGGGCGACCGCCCACACGGGCCCCACGGGGTCGCGCTCACGCGCGCCATGCGCGAGGCGCTGCTCAACGCGGTGCGGCACGGGAAGGCGCCCGTGACGGCATACGTCGAGATCGGGCCCAGTGGCGTCGCGGCGTTCGTGCGCGACCGCGGCGACGGCTTCGACCTCGACGCCGTGCCCCTCGACCGGCTCGGCGTGAGAGAGTCGATCCTGGGCCGCATGCAGCGGCACGGGGGCACGGCGCGGGTGCGGCGCATGGAGGACGGGACCGAGGTGGAGCTGCGGCTCCCCGCCATAGAGGGAGACCAGACATGACCGAGAAGAAGAGCCCCGACAAGACCGGTGCCGGAACGAGCAGCGCCCAGAAGCGCACCGGGCCGGTGCGGGTGGTGCTCGTCGACGACCACCGGATGTTCCGCACCGGGGTGCGCGCCGAGCTGACCGAGGCGATGACCGCGAGTGGGATGCCGGCGTGCGAGTTCGTGGGCGAGGCGCCGGACGTCGACGCCGCCATCGCCGTGGTGCGCGCGGAACGCCCCGACGTCGTTCTCCTCGACGTGCACCTCCCCGGGGGCTCGGGCAACGGGGGCGGCGACGTGGTCCGCGGCTGTGCGGGGGTGGAGACCGAGTCGGGACAGCCGGTGCGGTTCCTCGCGCTGTCGGTGTCCGATGCCGCCGAGGACGTGATCGCGGTGATCCGTGCCGGGGCCAGGGGTTACGTCACGAAGACCATCGGCGCACGGGACCTGTTGGTGGCGGTGCGCAGGGTGGCTGACGGTGACGCGGTGTTCTCACCGCGGCTGGCGGGGTTCGTGCTCGACGCGTTCGGGGCGGCGGCGGGTGAGATCGCCGAGGTCGACGAGGAGCTGGACCGGCTCTCGGCGCGCGAGCGCGAGGTGATGCGCCTGATCGCCCGCGGCTACCAGTACAAGGAGGTCGCGAAGGAGCTGTTCATCTCCGTGAAGACTGTTGAGACGCATGTGTCCTCGGTGCTCCGCAAGCTCCAGCTGTCCTCGCGCCACGAGCTGACTGCTTGGGCGATGGGGCGCCGCCTCGTCTGACTCCGGCGTGACCCAGGGTTGCCTCATGGACTTCGTCACGCACCTGTTCGTGCTCGCTCACCTGCTCGGTCAGGGCAGGAGGAGGAGCTTGCCCTGGGTGCGGCGCCCCTCCAGGTCGGCGTATGCCGTGGCAGCCTCGGTCAGCGGGTAGCGCCCGCCCACCTGCACCCGCAGGGACCCGTCGGAGACGGCGCCGAGCACCTCACCGGCGCGCCATTCCAGTTCCTCGCGGGTGGCGAGGTGATGGCCCAGGGTCGGTCGGGTGACGAAGAGGGAGCCCCCGGTGTTGAGCCGCTGGAGGTCGAAGGGTGGCACCTGCCCACTGGCTCCGCCGAAGAGAGCGAGAGTGCCGCGCGGTCGGAGCGAGGCGAGCGAGGCGTCGAAGGTGTCCTTGCCGATCCCGTCGTAGGCCACGTCGACCCCCCGGCCGCCGGTCACCCGCCGCACCTCGGCCGAGAGGTCGTCGACCTCGCGGTAGGGGATCACGTGATCCGCCCCCAGGGAGGCAGCGGTCGCGCACTTCTCCGGCGACCCTGCGGTCGCGACCACGACGCCTCCCCGGTTCTTCACCATCTGGACCAGCAGCTGACCCACCCCACCCGCGGCGGCGTGGACGAGCGCGAGCGTGCTGGTCCCGACGGCATACGTGCTGGTGGTGAGGTAGTGGGCCGTCAGGCCCTGGAGCATCACGGCTGCAGCCAGGTCGAGGTCCAGGGCATCGGGGACGACGACGACCGTCGCGGCCGGCACCACGGCATACCGGCTGGCGCTGCCCAGGGTCTGCGGCCAGGCGACCCGGTCACCGACCACGACACCCTTGACGTCGGAGCCGAGTTCCACCACCACTCCGGCACCCTCGTTCCCCGAGACGAACGGGGTGGGCATGGGGTAGACGCCCTCGCGCTGGTAGACGTCGATGAAGTTGACGCCGGCGGCAGCGACCTCGACGAGCACCTGGCCGGGGCCCGGGCTGCCGGCTTCACGGTCCTGAACCTCGAGCACGTCACCCCCGCCGGCGCGGGTCACGACGAGTGCGGGACCGTGCAGTCGGGGTGCGTCGTCCATGCCCTCCAGCGTAGGACGTGGGTGGCGCTCAGCCGCCGGTCGGGACCCAGTAGCGACGCTGGTCACCGCGGATGTCCTCGAAGACACCCCCACACGTCTCGATCACCCTGCGGGACACCCCGTTGGCGACGTGACAGGTGAGCAGTGCCGGGGCGATGTCCAGCGCGCGCGCCTCGTGTAGACCGAGGCGCAGGGCCGCGGTGGCGACGCCACGCGCCCGGGCGCTCGGTCGCACGGAGTAGCCGATGTGCCCACCGAAGTCGAGGAGGAAGGGCGTCAGGTCGTGGCGCAGCGACAGGGAGCCGAGGTAGGTCAGCGGTTCGGCGTCATCGACCATCCAGAAGTAGCTGCACGACACGTGGCCGGTG
>JBDTDY010000351.1:0-3524 GCA_039922835.1 Ornithinibacter sp. | reverse complement strand
ACCGGGGCCCAATGCCACGCAGATCGAGTTGCCGAACGGGTGTGCTCGTGGCTCCTCGAGCGCGATGCCCGGAAGGGGATGCCGGATAACAGTGGTCGACGGCGCTGACCACGAAATGCCGGCTCGTGGGAACGCCTTGATCGTCTGAAACTCGCAAGACTGTGGTGCAGGTCACATTTTATCGACACGTCTCCCCTTGCGGATTCCATTCAGCAGAAAGTAATATCCACCATACGGAATCAGTGCAGATCCCTTCGGAAGGACTCCAATGTCACGCCCCAGTCCCGGCCACGCCATCACCATGCGGGTCTCCGCCCCGGCAGGCTTCAGCGCCACCTCCGAGCTGACCGCCGCAGCGGCCGCGGTGGGAGCCGAGATCACCGCGCTCGACATCGTCGAGTCCAGCCACCGCGACCTGGTCGTGGACATGACGTGCAACACCGAGGGTGACGAGCACGCCGCCACCGTGGCCGCCGCCGTCGACGCCCTCGACGGCGTCCACGTCCTGAAGACGAGCGACCGCACCTTCCTCATGCACCTCGGCGGCAAGCTCTCGGTGGAGTCCAAGGTCCTCCTGCGCAACCGCGACGACCTGTCCCGCGCCTACACCCCCGGCGTCGCCCGGGTCTGCCTGGCGATCGCCGCCAACCCCGAGGACGCCCGCCGGCTCACCATCAAGCGCAACACCGTCGCCGTGGTCACCGACGGCACCGCGGTGCTCGGCCTCGGCGACATCGGCGCAGCCGCGGCGCTCCCGGTCATGGAGGGCAAGGCCGCCCTGTTCAAGCGGTTCGCCGACGTCGACGCCTGGCCGGTGTGCCTGGACACCACCGACACCGAAGAGATCATCATGATCGTCAAGGCGATGGCCCCGGTCTACGGCGGCATCAACCTCGAGGACATCGCCGCCCCCCGCTGCTTCGAGATCGAGCGCCGACTCCGCGAGGAGCTCGACATCCCCGTCTTCCACGACGACCAGCACGGCACCGCGATCGTCGTCCTGGCCGCGCTGATCAACGCCCTGCGTGTCGTGGACAAGGACATGACCGCGGTGAAGATCGTCGTGAGCGGCGCCGGCGCCGCCGGTCACGCCATCATCCAGCTGCTCCACGCCGAGGGCGCCACCAACATCGTCGCGTGCGACCGTTCCGGTGCGCTGCACCGCGGTGAGAAGTATGCCGACGACCACCGTCAGTGGATCGCCGACAACACCAACCCCGAGGCCGCCTCGGGCACGCTGCACGACGTGCTCGTCGGTGCGGACGTGTTCATCGGGGTCTCCGCTCCCAACCTGCTCGGTGCCGAGCAGGTGGCGACGATGGCCTCGGACGCGATCGTGTTCGCGCTCGCCAACCCGGACCCCGAGATCCACCCCCTGGATGCCGCGAAGCACGCGACCGTGGTCGCCACCGGCCGTAGCGACTTCCCCAACCAGATCAACAACGTGCTCGCCTTCCCGGGGCTCTTCCGCGGACTGCTCGACGCCGCCGCCAGCAAGATCTCCACCCCGATGCTCGTCGCGGCCGCCAACGCCATCGCGGACTGCGTCGCCAGCGAGGAGCTCAACGCGAGCTACATCGTGCCCAGCGTCTTCGACCCCAAGGTCGCGCTCGACGTCGCGGAGGCAGTCGTCCGCGCGAGCGGCGCCACCGAGGACCTCGACGAGTCCGAGACGACCTTCCTCCCGACCCCGATCCCGACTGGAGCCGCATCATGAGCATCGACGTCACCGACCCCCGCCCGACCCCGGGCGCGGAGGAGATCCTCACCCCCGAGGCCCTGGCCTTCGTCGAGGCACTCCACCACCGGTTCGCAGGCCGACGGGACGAGCTGCTCGGCGCCCGCGGCACCCGCCGGCAGCAGGCCGTGTCCGACGGCGGTCTGGACTTCCTCCCCGAGACCGCGGACATCCGCTCCAGCGAGTGGGTCGTGGCGCCGGCTCCGCCCGCACTGCAGGACCGCCGCGTCGAGATGACCGGGCCGGCCACGCCGGAGAAGATGGCGATCAACGCCCTGAACTCCGGCGCCAAGGTCTGGCTCGCGGACCTCGAGGACGCCAGCGCCCCGACCTGGCCCAACGTGATCTCCGCGATCCGCAACCTGCGCGACGCCGCCCGCGGCACCCTCTCCTTCACCAGCGACGACGGTCGCGAGTACCGCCTGCGCGAGGATGCCCCGCTCGCCGTGGTCGTCACCCGCCCCCGAGGCTGGCACCTCGACGAGGCACATGTCCTGGTCGACGGCACCCGAGCAGTCGGCGGCCTCGTCGACTTCGGGCTGCACTTCTTCCACGTGGCGCAGCAGCTCATCGACAACGGCCACGGCCCCTACTACTACCTGCCCAAGATGGAGAGCCACCTCGAGGCCCGGCTCTGGAACGACGTCTTCACCTTCGCCGAGTCCGAGCTGGGCATCGCGCACGGCACCATCCGCGCGACGGTGCTCATCGAGACCATCCCCGCCGCGTTCGAGATGGAGGAGATCCTCTACGAGCTCAGGGAGCACGCCTCCGGGCTGAACGCCGGTCGCTGGGACTACCTCTTCAGCATCATCAAGTTCTTCCGCGACGCCGGACCGGACTACGTGCTCGTCGACCGCGGCGACATCACGATGACCGCCCCCTTCATGCGCGCCTACACCGAGCTGCTCGTCAAGACCTGCCACAAGCGCGGAGCCTTCGCGATGGGCGGCATGGCAGCGTTCATCCCCAGCCGCCGCGACGAGGAGATCAACACAGCGGCCTTCGCCAAGGTCCGCTCCGACAAGACCCGCGAGGCCGGCGACGGCTTCGACGGCTCCTGGGTCGCCCACCCGGACCTGGTGCCGGTGTGCCGCGAGGTCTTCGACGGCGTGCTCGGCGAGAAGCCCAACCAGGTCGACCGCCTGCGCGACGAGGTCGACGTCTCCGCACGGGACCTGCTCGACGTCAGTTCGGCCCAGGGGTCCAACACCGAGGAGGGGCTGCGCGCCAACATCTACGTCGCCCTCGCCTACACCGCGGTCTGGCTCTCCGGCAACGGTGCCGTGGCCATCCACAACCTCATGGAGGACGCGGCCACCGCCGAGATCTCCCGCTCCCAGGTGTGGCAGCTCATCGCCAACGACGCGGTCCTCTCCGACACCGGCACCACGGTGACCCGCGACCTCGTGGCACGACTCATCGACGAGGAGACGGAGCGGCTGCGCACCGAGGTCGACGAGCAGTCCTTCACGGAGCACTACCTGCCGGCCAGGGAGCTCATCTCGGGCCTGTGCCTGGACGAGACGTTCGTCGACTTCCTCACCATCCCGGCCTACGAGCTGGTGGTCTGAGATGGCACAGCCCGCCCTGGGTGAGTCCTTCCTCGCCGACGTCGACGCCTCGTTGACCGAGACCGACACCCTGCTCACCGACGCCTACCCCGGCGACGACGGTCGGCGCCAGCCGGTGCACACCGTCTACGTCCCCGCCGACCGATACACCACCGAGCTCCCCCAGCAGTGGGGCGAGCAGGCGCTGGCCCTCGTGGCCGAGCACGGTGGAC
>JBDTDY010000350.1:0-3479 GCA_039922835.1 Ornithinibacter sp. | reverse complement strand
TGGGGGACCGACTGGCAGGCGTCCAGGACGACGAGCGCCCTTGCGGCGTGGGCTTTCTCGGTGATCTCGCGGACCGGGTTGATCGTTCCGAGGACGTTGGAGACGTGGGTAAAGGCGACGACCTTCGTGCGCTCCGTTATGAGCTGGTCGAGGCCGGCAAGGTCGAGCCCGCCCTCGGCGGTGAGGGGGATCCAGCGCAGCGTCGCTCCGGTCCGCCGGCACAGCTCCTGCCAGGGCACGAGGTTGGCGTGGTGCTCCATCTCGGTGACGAGCACCTCGTCGCCGGGCTGCAGGACGAACCGCGCGGCGCTCGCGTCGTCCGCGGCCCGCATACGCCCCCGGGCACCGCCGCCGCCGTGGGTGGCGTTGGAGAAGGCGTACGCGACGAGGTTGAGGCCCTCCGTCGCGTTCTTGGTGAAGATAACCTCGTCGGCCGACGCCCCGATGAAACGGGCGATCGTCGCCCGAGCGGCCTCGTAGAGCTCGGTGCCCTCCTCGGAGAGCTGGTGGGCACCCCGGTGGACGGCGGAGTTGTGCTTCTCGTAGAACTCGCGCTCCGCCTCGAGGACCACCCAGGGCTTGTGCGACGTGGCCCCGGAGTCGAGGTAGACGAGCGGTTTGTCGCCGCGGACCGTGCGTCCCAGGATCGGGAAGTCGGCGCGGATCGCGGTCAACTCCCCGTCACTGAACGGCGCGGCTGCGGACGGCACGGCGATCAGGCCTTGGCTGGCGTGAGGTAGCGGTCGTAGCCCTCGTCCTCGAGGCGGTCAGCCAGCTCGGGACCACCCTCGTCGACGACCTTGCCGTCGATGAAGACGTGCACGAAGTCCGGCTTGATGTAGCGCAGGATCCGCGTGTAGTGCGTGATCAGCAGCACGCCGACCTCGCCTCCCGTGCGCACCCGGTTGACGCCCTCGGAGACGATCTTGAGCGCGTCGACATCGAGGCCGGAGTCGGTCTCGTCGAGGATCGCGATCCGCGGCTTGAGCAGCTCCATCTGGAGGATCTCGTGGCGCTTCTTCTCGCCACCGGAGAAACCCTCGTTGACGTTGCGCTCAGCGAAGGAGGGGTCCATCCGCAGGTTGCCCATGGCGCCCTTCATCTCCTTGACCCAGGTCCGAAGCTTGGGTGCCTCGCCGTCGATGGCGGTCTTCGCGGTGCGCAGGAAGTTGGACACCGAGACACCTGGCACCTCGACGGGATACTGCATCGCCAGGAAGATGCCGGCGCGGGCGCGCTCGTCGACCTTCATCGCGAGGACGTCCTCGCCGTCGAGGGTGACGGTGCCCGAGGTGATCGTGTACTTCGGGTGCCCCGCGATGGAGTACGCGAGGGTGGACTTACCGGACCCGTTGGGGCCCATGATGGCGTGCGTCTGACCGCTCTCGATGGTCAGGGTGACACCGCGGAGGATCTCCTTGGTGCCCTGCTCGGTCTCGACGCTGACGTGGAGGTCGTTGATCTCAAGGGTGGACATGGGTGGCTCAGCTCTCCTCTGACAGGGCGACGAAGACCTCGTCGCCCTCGATACGGACGGTGTGGACGGCAAGGGGGACGGTGGCCGGGGGCCCGACGGGCACCCCGGTGCGCAGGTCGAAGCGCGACCCGTGCAGCCAGCACTCGATCAGGCAGCCGTCGAGCTCCCCCTCTGACAGGGAGACGTGACCGTGGGTGCAGGTGTCGTCGACGCAGTGCACCTGCCCGGTCTCCGTGCGCACGACGCTCACGCGCCGACCCTTGATCTCGGCGAGTGTGGGGCCGACGGCGGGAAGCTCGTCGAGGCGGCAGACGCGGACGAACTCCTTCTCGGTCAGCTGATCGCTCACGCGACGCCGCCCGTGAGTTCGACCTCGATGGCCTCCATGAGGCGCTCCTGCACCTCGGGGACACCGATCCGGGCGACGACGCTGGCGAAGAAGCCGCGCACGACGAGGCGTCGGGCCTCGTCTTCAGGGATGCCGCGAGCCATCAGGTAGAAGAGCTGCTGGTCATCGAATCGCCCTGTCGCGGAGGCATGCCCGGCACCGACGATCTCACCCGTCTCGATCTCCAGGTTGGGGACCGAATCAGCTCGCGCTCCTTCGGTGAGGAGCAGGTTGCGGTTGAGCTCGTAGGTGTCGGTGCCCTCGGCGCTGGCGCGGATGAGCACGTCGCCGACCCAGACGGTGCGAGCGGTGTCGCCCTGCAGGGCGCCCTTGTACTCGACGTTGGAGTGGCAGTGCGGGGCTCCGTGGTCGACGAAGAGCCGGTGCTCGAGGTGCTGGCCGGCGTCGGCGAAGTAGACACCGAGCCCCTCGAAGGAGCCGCCAGGACCGGAATACGTGGCGTTGGTGTTCATCCGCACGATGCCGCCGCCGATGGTGACGGCGACGTGGCGCACCCGGGCGTCGCGCCCGATCACGACGTCGTGCTGGGCGAGGTGGTGGCTGCGGTCGTCCCACTCCTGGATGCTGACCAGGGTGACGTCGGCGCCGTCACCGGCGAGAAGCGAGAGCATCTGGCTGTAGTCGGAGAGACCCGCGTGCTCGATGACGATCGTGGCGCGGGCGAACCGGCCGACGCGCACGAGCAGGTGCCCGTGGACGACGTCGCGCGTGGCGCCGGTGAGGTGGATCCGCACGGGCTCGCTCAGCTCGGCATCCGCGGGCACGTCGATCACGGTGATCTCGGGGCTGTGTGCCGCGGCCACTGCCGCTGCACGGTCGCTCGGTGCCGGGGCACCGCGCGCCTTCCAGTCCTGGATCGACGCCGTGCCGAGGGTGACGCCCTCGGGCAGGGTGTCACTCCATTCGAGGGCGGCGCCGGTCGCCTCGTCCCGGAACAGCTCGCCGAGACGGTCGACCGGGGTGAAGCGCCACTCCTCCTCGCGCCCGTGCGGCACGGGGAAGTCGGACACGGCATACGAGGCCGTGCGCTCGGCACGTGACTGGTCGGGAATCATCGTGGCGGCGCTGTGGGTGTGCGCACCGTCGGTGGGGCGCTGTGGGGTCAGCAGGCTCATGTTGCGGGGTCCTCGCGAAGTATCTGGGGGAGCGAAGCGGGGGCGGAACGTCGTGGGGTGCTCAGCCGACCGCTCCTTCCATCTGGAGCTCGATGAGGCGGTTGAGCTCGAGGGCGTACTCCATGGGAAGTTCCTGGGCGATCGGCTCGACGAAGCCGCGCACGATCATCGCCATCGCCTCCTGCTCGGACATGCCTCGGGACATGAGGTAGAACATCTGGTCCTCGGACACCTTGGAGACCGTGGCCTCGTGACCCATCTGCACGTCGTCCTCGCGGATGTCGACATAGGGGTAGGTGTCGGAGCGACTGATCGTGTCGACCAGGAGCGCGTCGCAGACGACCGAGCTCTTCGAGCCGTGCGCTCCCTCGAGGATCTGGACCAGACCGCGGTAGGACGTGCGACCACCGCCGCGAGCCACGGACTTGCTGACGATCTGGCTGCTCGTGTTGGGGGCCGCGTGCACCATCTTGGAGCC
>JBDTDY010000349.1:0-8504 GCA_039922835.1 Ornithinibacter sp. | reverse complement strand
GCCCCGGACCGCGTCGACGAGGTGGTTGACCCAAGGAAGGTTCTCGTGGTCGGCGCCGGCGAGGCCCGCCAGGCGCAGGGTCGCTCGCTCCACCGACACGGTGGTGTGGCTTCGGGCGAGGTCGACGACCGGCCGACCCGCCCTGCGGGCCAGGCTCCTCGCCTTTCTGACGACGGCGGGGTCGAGCTCGAGAACGGGCTGTTTGCGTGGAGACACGACGACAATCTACCAATTCCGGCGGAAGCATTTCGGCGCGGCACGGGAGGAGCCACAAGATCTCCCGCACCGCACCCCCTCACGGCAGGTCGGGTGTCGGGGTGCGCGCGGTCGTGGCATCGTGGGCGCGTGACTCCAGCCCAGCTCCTGCTCCGCTACGGACCAGTGCTCGCCAAGCAGCTTCCCAAGCTCGCCTTCCTGCTCACCGACGCCAAGACGCGCGAGCGGCTGCTCGGCCTCGTCCACGACATCGCGAGCCGCTCCCCCGCGCGCCGGGTCCGCGCCCGCGTGGACGCGACCGCGATCATGGCCGAGTCGTATGCCGGGCAGGCGGAGTCCGACAGCGAGCGGGAGATGGCACTCGGGTGGGCCAGGCGGGCCCGTCGGCTCGCGGCCCGGGCAGCTGTGCCGGTCGACGGTCGGGCCCAGGGCAAGGCCCACCTCGAGGAGATCCGAGTGTCCCTCGACGAGCTCCAGGGCGAGATCAACACGGCGCTGAGCGACGGGCCGGCCGGCCCGGGCTGACATAGCGGCAGCGCCGCCCCCCGACCGATCCGTTCAGGCGCGGTGGAGCACGACGCCCTCGCGCACCGTCAGCAGGCACCGCGGGAGCGCGCGCCCCGCGCTGACGTCCGGCAGGCCCTCGGGGTCCGTGTCGGGTGCGTCCCACGCCGCGAAGGTCGCGGCGGCACCCACGGTGAGCACTCCCCCGTCGGGGCGGCGCGCCGCGTGCCAGCCACCGCGGGTGTGGGCCCTCACCGCTGGACCGACCCCGAGCCGCTGGTCGGCTTCGTGGTGCTCCACGCAGGAGCGGATGGCCTCCCACGGTGCGAACGGGGTCACGGGCGAGTCGGACCCCAGGGCGAGCGGGATCCCCGCACCGACCATCGCGGCGAAGCGGTTCGTGCCCGCCGCGCGCCCGCGGCCCATGCGCTCGGCATACATCCCGTCAGGTCCGCCCCAGTAGGCGTCGAATGCGGGTTGCACGCTCGCGACCATGCCCAGGCGCGCCATCCGGCGAAGCGCGTCGTCGTCGACCATCTCGGCGTGCTCGAGCCGTGGCCGGCTGGCCTGCACGACCTCCCGGCCCACGAGGTCGGCAGCGGCCTCGTAACCAGCGAGGACGGTGTCCATGCCGGCGTCGCCGATGACGTGGAAACCGCTCTGCACGCCCGCGACGGCACACGCCGCCACGTGGTCACGGACCCCGACCTCGTCCCGGTATGCCGCACCGGTGCACGTCTCGTCGTCGAGGTAGCCCGTCCGCAGGTGGGCGGTGTGCGAGCCGATCGACCCGTCGATGTTGAGGTCGCCGGCCAGACCTGCGGCGCCGTGCAACGACACGATCGACAGCGCCTGCTCCGGGTCGGTGACCGCCTCGGCCCAGTAGCCGATCGTCAGCGGCAGGTGGGGCAGGCTCCCGGCATCCAGCACGTCGGCGAAGTCGCCTGCGGAGGTCAGCAGCGGGCCGCCGCACTCGTGGACCGCCACGATCCCGCGGGTCGCGGCGAAGCGCAACGCGCCCTCGATGTCCTCGCGCCGCTGCGCCGGGCTGCGCGCCGCGTCGAACGCTGCCCGTGCGGCGTTCTTGGCATCGCGGGTCACGAAGCCGTCGCCCATCCACCCGTCGAGGCGATCGGCCCCGGAGATCAGCGCGAGGGCGCTGGACACCACGGCGGAGTGGCCGTCGATGCGCGAGGCGTAGACGACTCCGCCATAGCTGGCGCGGTCCAGCTCCGCCTTCGTCGGCGCCCGGCCCTCGGACCAGTCCTGCTCCTGCCAGTTGAGTGCGAACACCGGTCGACCACCGCCGCGCCGGACGGCATCCTCGACCGCGCGCAGCGCACCGGCGACGGACGTGCTTCCAGCCAGGTCGACCCCGCGCAGGCCCATCCCGGTGTGCGAGACGTGGGCGTGCGCGTCGACGAAGCCAGGCAGCACCAGCGCCCCGTCGAGGTCGACCACCTCGTCGACACCGTCGGCATGGGCGTGTGCCGCGAGCTCCTCACCGATCCAGGCGATGTGGGAGTCCTGGACGACGAACGCGCTCGCGTGATCGTGCTCGGGGGTGCGCAGCGCCGCACGGCGGTACAAGGTCGTGGCCACGCGCTCACTCTAGGAGCAGCACGCACTCCCTCCCACGCCGCTCCCTGACCTGGTCCGTGAGGGGGTCAGCGGAGGGCGTGCTCGATTCCGAGGAGGTCCAGCGTCGCCCGTGCGATCTGCGACTCCTCGTCGGTCGGGACCACCCAGGCCTGCGTGCGGCTCTCGCTCGTGGACACCCGTCGTTCGGGCGACCCGCCGGCATTGGCAGTGGCGTCGAGGCCGACCCCGAGGATGCCGAGCCTCTCCAGGACCGCAGCACGAAGGACGGGGCTGTTCTCACCGATGCCGCCGGTGAAGACGAGGGCATCCACCCGGCCCAGCACCGCGGCATACGCCCCGACGTACTTCACGAGCCGGTGCACGGTGACGTCGAAGGCCAGGGTGGCCGCGGCGTCGCCGTCCGCACGGCGCGTCGTGAGCTCCCTGAAGTCCGACACCCCGCCCAGACCGAGCAACCCGCTCGCCCGGGTGAGCGCGTGGTCGTAGTCCTTGGCCGAGATCCCCGCGACCCGGGAGAGGTAGCCGCCCAGGGCCGGGTCGACGTCCCCGGACCGGGTGCCCATGACCAGACCCTCCACGGGGGTCAACCCCATCGAGGTGTCGACGCTCCGGCCGCCGCGCACCGCACACGCGCTCGCGCCGTTGCCGAGGTGGAGGATCACCGAGTTGACGTCGGCGGCCTCCCGACCGAGCAGCGCGGCCACCCGGCGTGACACGTAGGCGAAGGACGTGCCGTGGAAGCCGTAGCGGCGCACCCGGTGCACTCGGCGCCACTCCTCCGGCACGGCATAGGTGTGGGCCTCCGGCGGGATGCTCGCGTGGAACGCGGTGTCGAACACGGCCACCTGCGGCGCGTCGGGAAAGGTCTCGCGGGAGCGTCGGATGCCCTCGGTGTTGGCCGGGTTGTGCAGGGGCGCAAGGGGACCCAGCTCCTCCAGTGCCCCGAGGACGTCGTCATCGACGAGCGCAGGACGGGTGAAGCGCGCTCCGCCGTGCACCACCCGGTGGCCGACCGCGACGAGTGGTGCGTCGGTGCCACCGGATGCCGTGGACCCCAGTGCGGCCGAGGCCGCAGCGAACGCCTCGGCGTGGCCGGGGCAGTCGAGCACCTCGTCGAGGTCACCGCCAGGCCCGCGGTGTCGGTGGCGTGCTCGACCGCCCACCCCGGAGACGGTCCCGGCGTCGGTGCTCGTCCCGCTGGAGACGTCGAACACCTCGTACTTCAACGACGAGGAGCCGGCGTTGACCACGAGCACCCTGCCCGCGGCCATCAGTGACCCGCCTGGATCGCGGTGATCGCCACGGTGTTGACGATGTCGCGCACCAGCGCACCACGGGAGAGGTCGTTGACGGGCCGGTTCAGACCCTGTAGCACCGGTCCGATGGCGACTGCCGCGGCGCTGCGCTGCACCGCCTTGTAGGTGTTGTTGCCGGTGTTGAGGTCGGGGAAGACGAGCACGGTGGCCCGGCCGGCCACGGGGCTGTCGGAGAGCTTGGTGCGCGCCACGAGCGGGTCGACTGCCGCGTCGTACTGGATGGGCCCCTCCACGAGCAGCCCCGGCGCCAGTTCCCGCACCATCGCCGTCGCGGCACGGACCTTCTCCACGTCGGCTCCGGAGCCGGACGCACCGGTGGAGTAGGACAGCATCGCGACCCGGGGCTCGATCCCGAACTGGGCGGCGGTGGCCGCGGAGGAGATGGCGATGTCGGCGAGCTCCTCGGCGGTCGGGTCTGGGTTGATGGCGCAGTCGCCGTAGACGAGCACCCGGTCTGCCAGGCACATGAGGAACACGCTCGACACGACCTTGACGCCCGGCGCGGTCCGCACGACCTCCAGCGCCGGTCGGATCGTGTGTGCGGTCGTCGTGACGCACCCCGACACCATGCCGTCAGCGAGGCCGGTGTGCACCATCATCGTGCCGAAGTAGGACGGGTCGACCACCCGGTCACGAGCCACGTCCAGGGTGACCCCCTTGTGTGATCGCAGCGCCGCGTAGTCGTGGGCGAACCGTTCGCGCAGCGGGCTGGTCTGGGGGTCGATGACCTCCGTGTCCCGCAGGTCGACGCCGAGTCGCGCCGCGGCCCGGCGCACGGTGTCGGGGTCTGCGAGGAGGGTGAGTCGCGCGATCCCGCGCGAGAGCACCTGTCCGGCGGCCAGCACGATGCGGTCCTCACCGCCCTCGGGGAGCACGACGTGGGAGCCTGCGGCACGGGCCCGCTGCACGAGCTCGTGATCGAACATCAGCGGGGTCACGATTCGCTCGCCGTCACCCTCCTCTCCCACCGTGCTCGCGGCGATCTCGGCAAGGTCGTCCGAGAGGCTGATGGCGGCGGCGACCTTGCGGGTCGACTCCCGGGTGATCCGGCCCTCCACCTGGCCCAGCACCGAGGCGACTTCCATGGTTCCGCCGCCCGTGGAGATCACCGGGAGCTCGAGGTCGAGCCCGTCGATGAGCCGGTCGACCTGGCTGGAGAGGGCGAAGCCACCGTTGAGGACCAGCCCGGAGAGCGAGGGCAGGGTGCGCGAGCGGTGGGCCAGGAGCACGCCCAGGACGACGTCCTCCCGGTCCCCGGGAACGATGACGACCCCTGCATCGATGAGCCGGTCGAGGACGTGCGGCATGGTCATGGCTGCGACCACGAGCCCGGCGCACTCCCGGTCCAAGAGGTCCGCACTCCCGTGCACGAGGTCACCGCCGCAGGCCGAGAGGAGATCTCCGACGGTGGGTGCGCGCAGCAGCGGCATCTCGGGCAGCACCCGCACGGCCACTCCGGTGAGTCGGCTGTCGGCTGCCGCTCGAACGGCAGCCACCTCTGATGCCGGGACCTGGTTCAGCACCACCGCGGCGACGCGGGCCTGGTTCGCGCGCGCAGCCCCCATCGAGGACACCACGGAGGAGATGACGTCCTCGGCACGTCCCGCGCCCCCGGGGAGCACGAGCACCATGGGCAGACCGAGGTGCGAGGCGATCGAGGCGTTGGTGGAGAACTCGGTCGGAGCCGGCACACCGGTGAAGTCCGAACCCACCGCGAGCACGACGTCGTGGCCGGCCGCGACCTCGTGGAAGCGCTCGAGGACCCGCTCGACCGAGGATGCCGGGTCGCGGTGCCACTGCTCGTCGGTCACGCCCCACGCGGCGTCTGCGGCGACGGCCGCGGGCACCTGGTCGAGCAGCACGGAGAGCAGCTCGTCCGCGTCGCCGTCGGCGCGCACGATCGGCCGGAAGACACCGACCCTGCCGTGCAGCCGCGCGAGCTGGTGGGCCAGGCCCACCGCCACCGCCGACTTGCCGGAGCGGGCCTCGGTGCCAGCGATGAAGAGGCCGGGGGTGGGTGTCATGGCACCAGCCAACCGGGCCGGGCCTGTTCGGGCAAACGCGCGTCTCAGCCCTCGTCGACGAGCCGGCGCTCGAAGAGGGCGCGCACGCCAGGGGTGGCGCGCAACAGGTCCAGGGCGTGCTCGGCGTGACCGGGCGTGTAGCCGTTGCCGACGATCATCCGCACGTCCGCGGCCAGTCCCTCGGCCCCCAGCGCAGCGGCGGCGAAGTTCGTGGCCATCGAGAAGTAGATGATCGTGCCGCCCTGGGCGGTGGCGAGGATTGCGGGCTGCTCACAGCCCGGGACGTCCACGCACACCACGGTGACGTCAGCGGGCCCACCTGCCGCGGCCACGGCCTCGGAGAGACCCAAGGGTGAGCGCGCGTCGGCGAGCACGACCTCGTCCGCCAGGCCACTCCTCCGGAGCAGGTCCGCCTCGGCCTCGAACGGCACCACGCCGATGGTGCGGGCCGCCCCCGCCGCTCGCGCGGCAGCCAGTGAGAGCGAGCCGGACTTCCCGGCGCCGCCGAGCACCGCGACGGTCGGCGCGTGGCCCCGGCCGGCATACTCCTGCACCACCCTGGTGACCAGCGCGGGCGCACCGCACACGTCCATGACCATGAGGGACAGGGCGGGGTCGAGGTCCTCGGGCAGCGTGGCTGCGATGGAGCGGCCGAACAAGATGGCGGTGCCGGTGGCCGGCACGTGCTCGGACCGGCCGTCCCAACGCTCCAACCCGTCGGTGATGAGCAGCGGGGTCAGCGAGAGCGACACCAGGGTGGCGACGTGGTCACCGACGTGCAGGCCGAGGGTTGAGTCGGGGCCGACCTCCGCGACGGTGCCGATGAGCATGCCGCCGGACCCGGTCACCGGGTTCTGCATCTTGCCCCGGGTCACGATGATGTCGAGCACCTCGGCCCGCACCGCGTCCCCGTCGCCTCCGTGCTTCTCGCTCAGTTGGCGGAAGGAGGCGGCGTCGAGGTTGAGCGTCTGCACGTCGATGCGCACCTCGTCGGGCCAGAGCTCTGGCGTGGGGTCCAGCACCGACGCCACCTGCGGGAGGGACTCCCCCGCGGACACGACGCGGTGCAGACCGATCGGCGACGATGGAGTGCTGCGCACAAGGATCTCCTCACAATGCGACACGTGGCCACAGTATTTGCGGTGAGGATGCCACGGAGGTGCCATCCATCCCGTATCCTGCCATCCATGGAGACGATGATCGACCAGCCCTATGCGTACCTGCGGCGCGAGCTGACCGAGCCGGACTGGACGCGGCTCCCGGGCTACCGCGATGCCACGCCCGAGCAGTGGCGCGACGCCCAGTGGCAGCGTGCCCACTGCGTGAAGAACGTCGCCCAGCTCCGGGTCCTGATGGGGGACCTCCTCGAGGACAGGTTCTACGAGGACCTCGAGCGGGACCAGGCGGAACGGGCCACGATGTCGATGCTCGTGCCCCCGCAGATGATGAACACGATGGTCCCGGCGACCGACGGGCCGGTTCCCGCGGCCGGGCGCGACTTCACCGAGGCGTTCTACGCCGACCCGGTGCGCCGCTACATGCTCCCGGTCTTCTCCGACCGCCGCACCGACTGGCCGAGTCACCCCTTCGCGACCCGCGACAGCCTCCACGAGCACGACATGTGGGCGGTCGAGGGCCTCACCCACCGCTACCCCACCAAGGTGCTGGCCGAGATGCTGCCCACCTGCCCCCAGTACTGCGGTCACTGCACCCGCATGGACCTCGTCGGCAACTCCACCCCGCAGGTGATCAAGCTCAAGCTCGCGGGCAAGCCGGTCGACCGGTATGCCGCGATGCTGGACTACCTGCAAAGGACCCCCGGGGTGCGTGACGTCGTCGTCTCCGGTGGCGACGTCGCGAACATGCCGTGGCGCAACCTCGAGGGCTTCCTCGACAAGCTCCTGGACGTGGAGTCCGTGCGCGACATCCGCCTCGCCACCAAGGCCCTGATGGGGCTCCCGCAGCACTGGCTGCAGCCCGACGTGGTCGAGGGGGTCGCGCGGGTCTCCGCGAAGGCCCGCTCGCGGGGTGCCTCGCTGGCCATCCACACCCACGTCAACAGCGCCCAGTCGCTCACCCCCCTGGTCGCCGAGGCGGCGACAGCGATGCTCGACGCCGGGGTGCGCGACGTGCGCAACCAGGGTGTGCTGATGCGGGGTGTCAACGACTCCCCCGAAGCCCTCCTCGACCTGTGCTTCGCGCTGCAGGACGACGCGATGATCACGCCGTACTACTTCTACATGTGCGACATGATCCCCTTCTCCGAGCACTGGCGGGTCTCCCTCGCCCGGGCCCAGGAGCTGCAGCACTCGATCATGGGATACCTTCCGGGGTTCGCGACCCCGCGCATCGTCTGCGACGTTCCCTTCGTCGGCAAGCGCTGGGTCCACCAGGTCGACAGCTACGACACCGAGCTAGGAATGTCGTTCTGGCGCAAGAACTATCGCACGTCGATCGAGGGAAATGACGAGCAGGCGCTCTCGCGCGAGTTCGTCTACTACGACCCGATCGACACACTCTCCCCCACCGGTCAGCAGTGGTGGCGGGACAACACCGACACCGAGGCCGCGCACGAGGCAGCGCTCGTCGGGGCCGGCGCCAGCCGCGCCGCATCCGCCGCCGACCTCGGGTAGTCCACCACCCGGCATACGGTGGCGGTATGCCGCGACCTGACTCCTCCGGCACCCCGGCCACCGTGGCACTCACCGCGGCCGGGGTGCCGTTCACCGTGCACACCTATGACCATGATCCGGGGTTGCGGTCATTCGGGTCCGAGGCCGCGGACGTGCTCGGACTGCCGCCCGAGCAGGTCTTCAAGACCCTGGTCGTCGACGGCGGCACC
>JBDTDY010000348.1:0-7256 GCA_039922835.1 Ornithinibacter sp. | reverse complement strand
CCCGCCTTGACGCGCTTGTCCATCTCCGGGTCGTCCATCGGCACAGAGTTGTCCTTCACCCAGTTCTCGATCTCCTGGATCTGGTGCTGGGCCTTGGGGTGCAAGACAACGTCTTCCCACGCCATCTCCGTTGTGAGGTGCACAGCGGGAAAGGCGCTGCTGAACGAGGGAAGGTCGACCGATCCGTTGGTGAGGCGTTCCACCGCCTCCCGGCCTGGTCCCAGCCGGCCGCTCGTCACCGGTTCTCCTGCGGGAGGCTCTTGCGCGTTGGTCACAGTCCCCAGTAAACGCCTCCCAGCCCGAGCAGAGGGGCCTCAGACCTGAAATGCGTACGAACGGACCAGCCGCGCGGATAACCACCCCCCTCCCGCCCATGAGTCAATCCGCCGACCGTCGACCGACTCCTCAACCCTTCAGCACCCCGCTGATGACGAGCAACCGCAACGTGCCCCCTTTCGCCGCAATTCGACTGGCTGCACCTTGTGGATCAGTTCAGGAGCGTCCTCGCGTGTTGCCTGGGGAGCGGTAAAGGTCTCCGGATCATGTCGCTGTTCGACGCTGCAGGTGTCAGGGGAGGTGTTGCACCGCGTGGCGGACGTAGATCACGCCGTTGTCGAATCGTCGGTGCTCGAGCAGTTCGAGGCTGAGCTGGACGCCGCGAGGAAGCGCCGGTTTGCCGCCGCCCACGAGGACCGGGCACAGCATGAGCACACACTCGTCGACCAGACGGTGCCGGAAGGCCTCCGCCGCGATCTCGGCGCCCCCGATGCTCAGGTCCGAACCGGAGGTCTCCTTGAGTTGCCGTACCTTCTCGGGATCGAACTGACGCTCGATCTTCGTGCGCGCTGTTGAGACGTCGGTGAGCGAGGAGGAGTAGACGATCTTGTCCGTGTCACGCCAGATTTCGGCGTATTCACGGACCACCTGGGGCTCGTTCGACAACCAGTCGTCGTTCTCCCAGACGCGCATCGTGTCGTACATGCGTCGCCCGTAGAGCGAGGTGCCGATGTTTCGTTCGTGCTCGTTCCAGAACGCGTGCACGTCCTCATCGGGAACGGACCAGTCGAATGAACCGGTCTCGTCCTCGAGGAAGCCGTCGAGAGAGATGTTGGCCGCGTAGATCAGCTTGCCCATGGAGCCCTCCGCCTGGGATGAGGGCTAAAGCCTGCAGCACCACATCGGCACCTGCAACACCTCCGAGTGTGAGATCACTCAGCCCCCGCCGAAGAGAACGAACCAGGCGTCGCCGGTCGGCGGTTCGCACCTTCGCTCGGTCATCCTCGGTCCGCTCGCCTCGGAACGTTGGAGAAGTTGAGTCGCTCCGCCGCGTGCGGACGTGACGGCGAGGAGCTTGGAAGTGCTCATTCCGTGCTGGCGTCTCCGCGCACCGCAGCGAGACGTCCTTCGCTTCCACGGTCGACACGCTTCTTGCCCGTGAGCCCGTGTTCGTAGGTATAGACCACTGCCTGCACCCGGTCGCGCAGCCCCAGCTTCGCGAGGACTCGAGCCACGTGTGTCTTGATGGTTGCTTCGGTAACGAAGAGGGCCTCAGCGATCTCGGCGTTGGAGCGGCCGGTTGCGAGTTGGCCCAGGACTTCGCGCTCGCGGTGAGTGAGGCGGTCCAGTTCCGGGGTGGGCGGCGGACTCGGATCGGGGAGGGTGGCGAACCGGGCGATGACTCGCTGGGTCACGGCTGGGTCGAGGACTGCGTCGCCGGCGGCGGCGAGGCGGATGGCTGCGACCAAGCGCTCTGGTGGGGAGCTCTTCAGCAGGAAACCGCTGGCGCCGATCCGTAGAGCCGAGAACACGTACTCGTCGACGTCGAACGTGGTCAGCACGATCACCCGTGTCCCCGTTGTTCGGGCGAGGATCTCACTGGTCGCAGCCAGTCCGTCCAGACGCGGCATCCGGATGTCCATCAGTGCCACGTCGGGGCGTAGTCGGGCCACCATGTCGACCCCGGCCCGGCCGTCACCTGCCTCGCCCACGACGGTGATGTCCTGGACCTGTTCAAGGAGCAGCCGGAACCCGGCGCGCACCATGGCCTGGTCGTCGACGACGACGACACTCGTCATCGCCGGGTCCCGCTTCGGCCCTCGCTCGGCAGGGATGCCTCCAGGACGAAGCCGCCGGTGGGGGCGGGGCCCGCGGACAGTTCACCGCCGTACATCTCGACCCGCTCCCGGACCCCCACGAGGCCGAACCCTTCTCCCCTACTGTCGGCCAGGCCGTGGCCGTCGTCGCTCACCTGCAGATCGACCCCGCGCTGCGAGCACCGGACCACGACACCGATGTGACGTGCTCCGGCGTGCTTTCTGACGTTGGTCAGGCCCTCCTGAACGATCCGGTACGCGGAGATCTGGATCGCCTCGTCCAAGCCGTTCAAGTCACCGACCACCGCCAGGTCCACATCGATGCCGATCGCACGTGTCTGTGCGACCAGTTCCTCCAAGCTGGTCAACGTCGGTTGGGGTGCCACCTCAGCAGGCCCAGGATCGGTGCGCAGCAGACCCAGGAGACGGCGCAGGTCGCTGATCGCCCGCCTGCCCGTCTCCTCGCTGTCCGCCAGCGCACCACGCTCACTGGCAAAGGACTCAGGGAGCCTGCTGCGCACCGCGCCGGCATGGAGGACCATCACGCTGATCGTGTGCGCGAGGGTGTCGTGCATCTCCCTGGCGATCCGGTCGCGTTCGGCGCGGACCGCCTCCCGGGCGTGCTCATCGCTGCGCATCTCGGCCCTGGTGGCCCGCGCGGCGGCCGCGCCCGCCCGCTCCAGCTGGTCCCGAAGAGCCGCACCTGCCGCGCCCGGCCCACCGACCCAGATCAGCGCGAAGACCCAGTCGTAGATGCCCCCGTCCGGGACCCGCCACAGCACTGTCCAGACCAAACCCACCATCACTGCGACAACGACGACCGCGTTCCGCAGCGGCCTATGGCGCCCAACGGTCCATGCCGCGAAGAACACTGCGGTGAGCATGGCCATCCCGTCCATGGTGGCGCCCAGACCGGTCTTGAGAGCGACCCCTGAAACGCAGACCAGGGCGCTGACCTCGGGAAGTCGTCTCCGCCACACCAGCGGCACAGTCGCCAACAGTCCAGTGGACACATCCATCGCCACCGACCCGCTCACGGCACCGACCGCGACCTCCGCCATCGCCCACGCGACGAAGAGTCCACCTACTGCCGCGTCGAGGCGGCGAGGACGCCACACCATGATCGGATCGTAGGCCTGCCCGGCCCTCGATGCGTCGCCCGTGAGGATGACGTGCCGCAGCCACAAGTGCCTCGCAGGAGCGAGAGCGACTCCGCTCCCGCGGGTGACGACGGGGCAACCCCAAGGACCGCACGCTGGTAGCCCAACTGCGGAAGGAACCACCATCACCATCGTTTCCGAGCCCCAAGCCAAGGTCGCCGCCGCGCACGACGTCACGCGCCGCCGGGTCACCGCCGCAGCCCTGGTCGGCGGCGCCCTCGCCCTCGCCGTGGGCCGGCTCCTCACACTTCCCGGAGGCACCGTCGCACAGCGGCTCACGCAGGCCAGTGGCCATGAGAACCAAGTAGCAGTCGAGACGACCCTGGTCGTCTTCGGGCTCCTCGCGCTCATGGCCGGCTTCCTCGGTGTCGCGGCCAGGATCCGGCATCGCGGCGCCGCGATGGCAACAATCGGCGCGGGCCTGTGCATGGCCGGGTGCGCCCTCATCGTCCAGGTCGCCCTCGACCCCGTCACCGTCGCCGCCACCCACGTCGGAAACGACCAGGTCATGCGGGTGTTCCTCACCGAGCTGGACCAATCACCCGCGATCGCCGTGCTGACCCCGATCGCCACGATCGGATACTTCTTCGGGCCCGTGTTGGTGACCCTCGCCGCCAGCCGCGCCGGCATGGTCCCCCGCTGGCTGCCCTGGGGCATGCTGCTCAGCCTGCCGCTGCAGTTCGTCGGGGAGAGCCTGCAAGGACCCCCTTTCGCCAACATCGCCGACGCCGCCCTCCAGCTCATCCTCGTCGCACTGGTCGTCGTCCTCGCCCGACGAACCCTCCTGACCGACTAACCGCGCCCCGGACCCGGCGCCACCCAGCAAGCCAGCAGACCGCAGACCCAGCACGTCCACCCAAGCCAACCGCTCACCCCCGCCGGTCCACCCACCCAGCATCAGCGAAAGCGTGCTCGTCCCGACACAATTCACAGCCGCGACAGGCCCACAACCGTGAGCTGGTCAACCCTGAAGTTCCACGACCTGAGCGCCCCTCTCAAGACAGTGACTCCACGTTGACCCCGAGTTCCTTCGGATCGCCAAGCCGACCCCGAGAAGGTGAGTCCCACCGCCGCTTGGTCAGCCACCTAGGGCTCGGGCAAGGAGTTGTTGGCGCGACGCGGCGCCGGTCTTTGCCAAGAGGGCTTTGAGGTGGTCTTCGGCTGTCGTGTGAGCGATGACCAGTTCGGCGGCGATGGCACGGGTGTCCATCCCGCGCAGGGCCAGTCGAAGGACCTCGCTCTCCCTCCGGCTGAGCTGGTTGGCGCGAGCGAAAAGGTCGGCCCGCTCAGCCGTGCTCGAAGGGCCGATGGACACCGCAATGCGGTCACCGAGGCGTTCCGCCCGAACGGTGGCCCACCGGTTGGATCCGAGATGCACGCGGGCCCAGGGCTCGCCCGGCCAGACGCCGACCTCGTGGGCGAGCAGAGCCGCGACCACGTTGTAGGGGGCTGCGGGCACCGGGGGGCCCGGCTCTGTGGGCGGTAACAGCCGCATGAGCGCCTCCGCGGCGCCCAACGTCACCGAGCGAACCTCCAAGTCGTCGTCGAGGAGGACTACTCCCGACTCCAGCACTGTGGGTCGCGCGCCGGGGGCAGTGAAGGTGCGCGCCACGGCCATCCGCATGGTCGGGGTCAGAACGGGACCCAACCCCATGAGCTGGTATCGCTCCTCGTCGGAGAACGTGCCGGAACAGCGCCAGAGCTCCAGGAAGCCCCACGTCCCCCATCGGTCGATAAGGGTCACGGACAGGGAGTCGGTGACGCTGAACTCCGACAGGACCGTCCTCCACTCCGCAACGCTGGTGGTGGAGTACCGGCGACGGATCAGAGCGGGCAGGTCACCCTGGGCGACCATCGGAACGGTCGCATGGGGCGAGGTGACAACGCTGGTGCCGGGATCAGTCATAGCGAACACGTGGGCGTCGAAGCTGATCCGGGTGGCGATCAGGTCGAGCTGCATGGTGCGAAGGGTCCGCTCTGTCAGTCCTTCGTCCTGCAGTGAGCTCAACTGCTCGGCGAGGTCCACCGCCTCAGCGTAGGACCAGCGGTGCCGGTGGGAGATCCCCGAGATCGGGGATGGCAGGCCCGGCGCTAGGCGACGAGCATGGTGGCCATGACAGCGATCCTGCACATTGAGCACCCGGTCGGCGACTTCGTCGAGTGGAAGCGAGTCTTCGACGGCTTCCACGAGTTCCGGGTGCAGCACGGCGTCCGCTCCCTACGTGTCGGTCGCAGGATCGACGATCAATCGCAGGTGACCATCGACTTGCTGTTCGACAGTACCGACGCCGCTGACACGTTCCACAGCGCCTTGAAGGAACGTGTGTGGAGCCGACAGCGGGCCAGTGACCTGCTGACAGCAGCGCCCTCAGCAGTAGTCGTGACACTGGTGGAGGACACCACCAGCACGGCCTGACAGCGGTCAGCCCCGGCCCATGCCACCGCGGATTGGAGAGCCGGATCCTCCGACCGCATTTGGCCCACTCTTGGTGCGCCATTCCGCCACGCCTGACGCGCTCGAGGCTGCAGCCGGGGGCGTGCCTTGACGA
Source organism: Ornithinibacter sp. (assembly GCA_039922835.1). Lineage (GTDB taxonomy): Bacteria > Actinomycetota > Actinomycetes > Actinomycetales > Dermatophilaceae > Fodinibacter. Next base: position 1,454 of record JBDTDY010000348.1, on the reverse strand, counting down.
GGCGTTGCGTCGGCACCCGAGCCACGAGAGCCGGGCGGGGGCCGTGATGGATCAGGCGCGACACCGATGGGTGCTCACGCCTGATCCCGAGAGTGTGTCGACGTCACCGAAGCTGACGCGGAGCGGTGGTTTCCACCTGCGACTTTAGGAGGCGGCGAGGGCTTCCGGGCCGCGCAACTGGAGGTTGCGCTTCACCGCTCCACGAAAGGCAACCGTAGTGATCCAGGCGGTCGCGCTACCCACGTCGGGTTCGATCCGTGCGCTGTGCCGCCAGAGGTAGATGTACGCCTCACGAGTAACTTCCTCCGCCATGGCCCGATCGCGCACCACGGTCATCACCAGGCCGAGCACACGTTGACAGGTCGAGTCAAAGAACTCGGCGAACGCCGTTTCGTCCCCGTGGGCGGACCTGCCCAAGAGTTCGGCGGCCGGAGAAGCGTCTGGCCACACGTTGCCTGACTCCTCCCCGGAAAAGCAAGCACCGGTGCGGGGAGACGTCATGGTTTTCATCATCGAGTTCGGGATGATTTTGGTCAATCTTTGTCGAAGGTTGCACTTGCCCGGACGGCACCGTCAGATGAGAACTGGCCGGTGCGGGAGACGTACCGACCCCGATCCGCGCGAGGTGCGTCTTTCAGCCGCGTAACAGCGCGCTGCCCTCTCCACCCGAATCTGTCGAGTGAACTAATCCCACAGACGCGGCGCCCCATCCACAGCCATCTCGGGCCCAGGCGCTCACACACCGGCGACGTAGGCGGTGAGGAAGTGGACGCCGTGCCGGTCGAGGTTGCCGCGGGCCCGGTCGTAGTGCTCGGTGGTTCTCGGGTCGGCATGGCGGGCAAGGATCTGCGCGTCGCGTAGCGGCACTCCGGCATCCAGGGCGTTGGTGATCGCGGCGTGACGCAGAGAGTGCGGGCTAATGTGCCGGGGAATGGCGGCTGCTTTCGCAACCCTGGCGACCATTCGATACACGTCGCGGCGGTCAATCGGCCTGCCGCTCAGAGGCCGCAGAATCAGCGGCCCGCTGGTGCGCTCCGCTCGGCACGCCTCCAAGGCGCGCAGCACCGGCACCGTGACCGGCATCGTGGCGGGTTTGTTGCCCTTGCCGACCAGGTGCAGCACGCGGTGCCCACGCAGAGTCTCGGCGTAGTCCTCAATCCGCACCGCGGCTGCCTCCGAAGCACGCAGGGCGTTGATGCCCAGCAAGAACGCGAGTGCCCCGTGGTGGACGGTGATGGTCTGGGCGACCTGCAGGAACCGGATCAGTTCGAGCCGATCCAGCCCCTGGGTGCGGGACTCGTCACGATGGACCTTGGGCAGCCGCGCGTACACGGCGGGGTCGGCTGCGATCAGGCCGTCGATGTGCGCGAACCGGAAGAAGCCACGGACGCCGTGCATCATCGTTACGACGGAGGAGTCCATCAGGCCTCGCTCGCCGAGACTGCGGATGTACC
>JBDTDY010000347.1:0-8146 GCA_039922835.1 Ornithinibacter sp. | reverse complement strand
GCCTTGGCGATGTCGCCGGAATACTGCAGGCCACCGTCGCCGACGAGTGGCACACCGGCGGGGCCGCACGCGAGGGAGGCCTGGTAGATCGCCGTCACCTGGGGGACGCCCACGCCGGCGACGACGCGGGTCGTGCAGATCGAGCCGGGGCCCACCCCGACCTTGACGCCGTCGACCCCGGCGTCGATGAGCGCCTGGGCACCCGCCCGGGTGGCGATGTTGCCGCCGATGACCTGCACGTGCCGGGTCGCGGGGTCCTTCTTGACCCGCTCGATCATCTCGAGGAGGAGGCGGGCGTGGCCGTGGGCGGTGTCGACGACGAGCACGTCGACCCCGGCGTCGATGAGCGTGGTGGCCCGCTGCCACGCCTCGCCGAAGTAGCCGACGGCGGCACCGATGAGCAGCCGCCCGTCGGCGTCCTTGCTGGCATCGGGGAACTGCTCGGACTTCACGAAGTCCTTCACGGTGATCAGTCCGCGCAGCCGACCCTGGTCGTCGATGATCGGCAGCCGCTCACGCTTGTGCTGGCGCAGCAAGAGGGTCGCCTCGTCGTTGCTGATGCCGACCTGCCCCGTGATCAGGGGCATCGGGGTCATGACCTCGCGCACCAGGGTGTGCACCCACTCCGCGACCGGGGTGAAGCGCAGGTCGCGGTTGGTGACGATGCCGAGCAGGTGGTCGCTCTCGTCGACGACGGGCAGGCCGGAGACGCGGTAGCGACCGCAGATCTCGTCGAGCTCCTCGAGGGTGGCGTCCTGGCCGATGGTGACGGGGTTGGAGATCATCCCGGTCTGGGTGCGCTTGACGAGGTCGACCTGGTAGGCCTGGTCCTCGATCGAGAGGTTGCGGTGCAGGATGCCGATGCCGCCGTGCCGAGCCATGGCGATGGCCATCCGCGCCTCGGTGACGGTGTCCATCGCAGCCGAGATGAGCGGCACCGCGATGGAGATCTCCTTGGTCAACCGGGCCGTGGTGTCGACCTCGCTGGGGATGACGTCGGTCTCACCGGGCTGGAGGAGCACGTCGTCGTAGGTGAGACCGAGCTCGGCGAACGGGGATGCCGGTGACGGCTCGGCAGACCTGGCTCCCACCGTGGTGCCCGCCCGAGGGGGTGTGGCCGACTCGACGGCAGCAGGCTCGTCGGGCGCGCTGACGCTGCTCGCAGGGATGCCGGTCTCGTCCAGTCCGAGGCTCATTGGCCGATTCTACGTCGTACCCGTGGCCGCCCTGACCGCCCTTGCAGCCACGACGGAGCCGCCCGGTTTGCGCCGTGCCAGCCGACCGGCATCCGGGCCCGACAGCAGTGCGCGACCTCCACGAACCGGCACTGCCCGAGTTCCTTGACCAACTCCATACCAAAGCATTGCCCACGCTGTACCAACCCATTCCTATCGTGAAGGTCCAGCCGCTCGGGGAAGTGGCCCGTGCGCGCGTGGAGGTTCAAATGGCCGAGATCACCCGGCTCCCAGGTCCGGTTGCCGAGCGGTGGGACTGGCAGTTCCAGGGTGCCTGCCGCTCCCTCGGGCCCGAGGTGTTCTTCCACCCGGAGGGGGAGCGCGGGGGGAAGCGACGCAACCGTGCCAGCGCCGCGAAGGAAGTCTGCATGGCGTGCCCCGTGCTGCAGGCCTGCCGCACCCACGCCCTGGCGGTGCGCGAGCCGTATGGCGTCTGGGGCGGACTCACCGAGGACGAGCGGGAGTCCCACTACGCGGGACGGGGTCACATCGCCTCCTGACGATGTGCGGGCGTCGGGCCCTGCAACGGGCCCGGCTCCCACCCCGATCCCGGGGGGAGCCACACACGTTCCGGGGCCCGCAACCACCATGGAGGGGGCAGGCCCCGGGACGTGAGTGTGGCTCGTTCTGCCTCCTGAGGGCCTCGCCGGACGCGTTAGCCTGACCCGGTGAGCACCGACCCCATCGACGTTCCGATCCGCGGCGAGATGATCCGCCTGGGCCAGCTGCTCAAGCTCTCAGGGGTCGTCGATGACGGGGGTGTCGCGCGCGAGCTCATCGAGCGCGGGGTCGTCGGTGTCAACGGGGAGATCGAGACCCGGCGCGGCCGCCAGGTGCACCTCGGTGACGTCATCACCCTCGAGGGCGAGACCCTGCGCGTCACCCCCACCTGAACCCGACACGTATTGCGCCCCAGCCACCCGCGAGGGGCGCTTTCGCGCGTTGGGCGTGGCTGGGGCGCAATAGGTCGAGGGGGGGGCAGACGCAGGGATGCCGCCCACCCCGGTCCCACGCTCAGCGTGGGCCTGGGCGGACGGCATCCTCGTCCTGCGTGCCGGGTCATCCCGGCGGGAGTGCGTCAGTGACCGTGGCCGTGGCCCGAACCGCCGGCGCCGGCCTCCTGCTCTTCCTTCTTCTCCACCACGAGGGTGTCGGTGGTGAGCACCATCGACGCGATCGACGCGGCGTTGCGCAGCGCGGAACGGGTGACCTTGACCGGGTCGATGACCCCGGCCTTGATGAGGTCCTCGTACTCGCCCGTGGCAGCGTTCAGGCCCATGCCCGCCTCGAGGTCCTGCACCTTGGCGACGGCGACGTAGCCCTGCAGGCCCGCGTTCTCCGCGATCCAGCGCAGCGGCTCGGCGGCGGCCTTGCGCACGATGTTGGCGCCGACCTTCTCGTCGTCCTCCAGGCCCAGTGCCTCGATGACCTTGACGGCCTGGATGAGGGCGGAGCCGCCACCGGCGACGATGCCCTCCTCGATGGCCGCGCGGGTCGCCGAGATGGCGTCCTCGATGCGGTGCTTCTTCTCCTTCAGCTCCACCTCGGTGTGCGCGCCGACCTTGATGACGCACACGCCACCGGCGAGCTTCGCGAGACGCTCCTGGAGCTTCTCGCGGTCCCAGTCGGAGTCGGTGCGCTCGATCTCCTGCTTGATCTGGGCGACGCGGCCCTGGACCTCGTCGTGGTCCCCGGCACCGTCGATGATCGTCGTGTTGTCCTTCGTCACGACGACGCGGCGGGCCTGACCGAGCACGGTGAGGTCGACCTGGTCGAGCTTGAGCCCGACCTCCTCGGCGACGACCTGGCCACCGGTGAGGGTGGCGATGTCCTGGAGCATGGCCTTGCGGCGGTCACCGAAGCCGGGCGCCTTGACCGCGACGACGTTGAACGTGCCACGGATCTTGTTGACGACCAGCGTCGAGAGGGCCTCACCGTCGATGTCCTCGGCGATGACCACGAGCGGCTTGCCACTCTGGACGACCTTCTCCAGCACCGGGAGGATGTCGGCGATCGCCGAGATCTTGCCCTGGTTGATCAGCACGTAGGCGTCCTCCAGGACGGCCTCCATGCGCTCGGGGTCGGTGACGAAGTAGGGGCTGATGTAGCCCTTGTCGAACTGCATGCCCTCGGTGAACTCGAGCTCGGTGGAAGCGGTCGAGGACTCCTCGACGGTGATGACGCCGTCCTTGCCGACCTTGTCGAACGCCTCCGCGATGGTGGCGCCGATCTCCTGGTCCTGAGCAGAGAGCGAGGCGACCTGGGCGATCTCGTCCTTGGACTCGATCTCCCGGGCGGTGCGCAGCAGCTCCTCGGAGACCGCGTCGACGGCCTTGTCCATGCCGCGCTTGAGGCCCGAGGGGGCCGCACCGGCGGCCACGTTGCGCAGGCCTTCCTTGACCATGGCCTGGGCGAGCACCGTGGCGGTCGTCGTGCCGTCACCGGCGACGTCGTTGGTCTTGGTCGCGACCTCCTTGGCGAGCTGGGCGCCGAGGTTCTCGTAGGGGTCCTCGAGCTCGATCTCACGGGCGATGGTGACGCCGTCGTTGGTGATCGTGGGGGCGCCCCACTTCTTGTCGATGACGACGTTGCGACCCTTCGGGCCGAGCGTCACCTTCACGGCGTTGGCGAGGGCGTCGACGCCCCGCTCGAGCGACTTGCGGGCGGAGTCGTTGAACTCCAGTTCCTTGGCCATTGCTGTCCTATCGATGGGGATGTGCCGTCGCACTCACGGGTGGTGGGCGCGCGGCGGGTGGTCAGTGGTGCTCAGGCTGTGGTTCCTGAGACGGCGGTCGTTCGTGCAACGGCCGTGGTGGTGCTGAACCGGAACGCGCCCCGGCGGCACCCGGGGTGGGGTGCACGCCGGGGCGCGGTCACGGCATCCGGACTGATGCGTCAGGCAACGACGGCGAGCACGTCGCGGGCGCTGAGGATGAGGTATTCCTCGCCCTTGTGCTTGATCTCGGTGCCGCCGTACTTGCTGTAGATGACCCGGTCGCCGACCTGGACGTCGAGCGGAACCCGGTTGCCCTTGTCGTCGATGCGGCCCGGACCAACTGCGAGGACCTCGCCCTCCTGGGGCTTCTCCTTCGCGGTGTCCGGGATGACAAGACCGGAAGCAGTGGTCTGCTCGGCCTCGAGGCTCTTGATGACGATGCGGTCCTCGAGCGGCTTGATGGAAACCGACACGGTGTGCTCCTCCCCTGTGGGGTGAGTGAAGTTAACGGGACTGCGCTATCCGGGCCGCTCTCGCCGTCGCGGGGGTCGAGCCCGACCCGGGGTTGCGCTGGCACTCACGGGAGGTGAGTGCCAATGCCCTAAATCTAGGTCGACGGTTGGCACTCGGTCAACTTGAGTGCCAACAGCGGGGCCGGATGCCGGGTAGCGCACCGTCGCAGAGCGCCCGGATCGGCCGGGATGGCATCATGCCCACGTGGACGTCGGGACGGTGAGGGAGCTGGCATCGCCCGCGGGTCGAGATCTCCTGCGCTCCCTCCCGGCCTACACCGAGGCCGAGGTGCTGCCGTTGCAGCAGCGGTTGCGGCGCGAGGGCCACTCCCCCGACTTCGTGGCTGCGCTGCTGACCCAGCAGCGGCTGCGGTCCCGGGCCGTGGCGAAGTTCGGGGAGTTCGCCGACGACATGCTCTACACCCCCGACGGGCTGGAACAGGCCTCCCGCCTCGAGGTCGCGGCCACCCACGCCGGCCGGTTCTACAACGCCAGCCTCGCGACCGTGCACGACCTCGGCTGCGGCATCGGCGCCGACGCGGTGGCGATGTCCGCGCTCGGCGTGACGGTGCGCGGGGTCGACGTCGACCCCGTGACCGCCGCCATCGCCGACGTGAACCTGCGCCCGTGGCCGGACTCCCGCGCCCACGAGGGGATGGCCGAGGAGTTCGAGCCGCCGCAGGATCCGCTCCGAGCGCGCGTCGGGGTCTGGCTCGACCCGGCCCGCCGCGTGCCGGGCCAGACGGGTCGGCACGGCCGGATCAAGCGGGTGTTCCGCCTCGACGAGATCCGCCCGACGTGGCAGTTCGTGCTGCAGGTGGCGACGGCCGTGCCGGCGACGGGCGCCAAGCTCTCGCCCTCGATGCCGCACGACGCCCTCCCGCTCGGCACCGAGGCCCAGTGGACCTCCTTCGCCGGCGAGGTGCTCGAGTGCGCCGTGTGGTGGGGTCCGCTCGCCCAGCGACCCGGCCGCACCGCCCGCATCCTGGGCCCGAACCGCGCGCCGGTCGAGGTGGACGAGTCGATGGCCGAGCCGGACCATCCCGTCGCCGAGGGACTGTCCTCGGTGGGGCCGTGGCTCTACGAGCCCGACCGCGCAGTGGGCCAGGCGGGGCTGCTCGGCGCCCTGACCGCCGCGACGCTGGGTCAGGAGGTGGAACGCGGCCTGGGTTACGTGCTCTCCGAGGCCGAGGTCGACCTTCCCTTCGCCCGCCGGTATGCCGTGCGTGAGGCGATGCCGTTCACCGTGCGGTCGCTGCGGTCCTGGCTGGTCGAGCACGGTGTCACGGGGCTGACGATCAAGAAGCGCGGGGTGCGCCTGGATGACGAGGAGCTCCGCCGACAGCTGAAGATCGGGCGCAAGGCGGGCACCGGGGCTCAGGCCACGATCATCCTCACCCGCCTCGCCGGCGCGCCCGTCGTCCTCGTCGTCGACCCCACCTGACCACGACGACCCCCTCCGTCCCCTCCCCCCTCCCCGACTTCGTCTGTCACAGTGCGGGGACACGCCGGTTTTGGCGGCGTGTCACAGCATCCTGACAGACGAAGTCGGGGAGGTCTGGACAGGGCGCGGGGTCAGCCGATCAGGTCCTTCGCCCCGAGCACCTCGGCGGGGATGCCGAAGGCCTCGACGAGCTCGAGAGCGACCGGCCGCAGCCGGCGCAGGATGCCGGACACCTCCCGGGTGATCGCCTTGGAACGAGGCGCCGAGAGCCGACCGTGCTCGAGGAACCACCCGCGGTCCGCCTCGATCACCGACAGGGCGTGGAGGTCGGAGAGGGCGGTGAGCACGTCGCGCGTCGGCGAGGGCTCCAGCGCGCGCACCCGCGAGAGGAACGACTCCAGCACCAGCCGCTCGACGTGCGAGCGTGCCGCGGTGAGGAGGTGGTCCTGCACCTCGCGCAGGGCCTCACCTGCCGGGCGACCGGCATCCACACCGGCCTTGAGCCGGCGAGCGACACCGGAGATCTGGTGCTCCTCGCGGAAGCGCAGCATGGCGAGCTGGTAGTCGGGGTCGAGCAGCCCGGCCTCCTGGTCCCAGCGCTCTCGGCCGCCGGGGAGGACGTCGCGGATCCGCTCGAACAGCTGGTGGGCGGCCGTGCGCTCGACGAGGGCCTCCACCGCCATCCCCGCCACCACTCGGACCGTGCCCAGCTGGTCGAGGTCCTCGAACTCCGACGCGTAGTCGGTGAGCAGACCCTTGGCGACGAGCTGGAGCAGGACGTGGTTGTCGCCCTCGAACGTGCTGACGACGTCGGTATCGGCCTTGAGCGCCGCGAACCGGTTGGTGGAGAGGTAGCCCGCCCCGCCACACGCCTCCCGGCACTCCTGGATGGTCTCGCTGGCGTGCCAGGTCGCGAGCGCCTTGGTGCCCGCAGCGCGTGACTCCAGCGCCCGGCGGGCCCGGTCGTCGGCATCCGGGGTGTCCTGCGAGAAGACCTCGTGGAGCTGGCGGGCCACCTCCTCCTGCGCGCAGGTGAGGGCATAGGTGCGGGCGAGCAGCGGGAGGAGGCGGCGCTGGTGCATCCCGTAGTCCAGGAGCAGGGTCTCCCCGGATCCCGACTCGGACTCGAACTGCCGCCGCCGCAGCGCGTAGCGGATGGCGATCTCCAAGGCGACCTTGGACGCCGCGACCGCTGCGCCCCCGACACTGACCCGGCCCTGTACGAGGGTCCCGAGCATCGTGAAGAGCCGCCGGTCGGGGTTCTCGATGCTCGATCGGTAGGAGCCGCTCTCGTCGATGGTGCCGAACCGGTCCAGGAGCGCCTCGCGAGCGACCCGCACCCCGTCGAACCACAACCGGCCGTTGTCGACCCCCTCCAGCCCCAGCTTCGCCCCGCAGTCCTCGACACGGATGCCGGGAAGCACCTGACCGTTCCGACGGATCGGGACGAGCACGGCGTGCACCCCGCGGCGCGCGCCCCCGACCTCGAGCTGGGCGAAGACGACGGCGAGCTCACCGTCGTCGGCCGCGTTGCCGATGTAGTCCTTGCGCGCGTCGTCATCCGGCGTCGTGACGACGATCTCGTCGGTCTCGGGGTCGAACACCGCCGTCGTGCGCAACGCCTGGACATTGCTCCCGTGCCCGGTCTCGGTCATCGCGAAGCACCCGAGCAGCCGCCCGGAGATGACGTCCGCCAGGTAGCGCTCGTGGTGCCGCTCCGTGCCGAGCTGGAGGATGGCGCCGCCGAACAACCCGAACTGCACGCCGACCTTCACCAGCACCGAGAGGTCACCGAGGGCCAGGGTCTCGAACGACGCGATGGAGGCACCGATGTCGCCACCACCGCCGTAGCGGGTCGGGAAGCCGTGGGCCGCCCGGCCGGTGGACGCGATCTCCAGGATCGCCTCGAGCACCCGTCGCCGCAGCTCCTCGCGCGGGAGGTCGACCCGCTCGTCGAGGAGGTCCGCGTGCTGCTGGAGCCCAGCTCGCACCTCGTCACGTACTGCGGCGTAGGGGCCGTCCAGGAAGGCCCGCAACGCCGGCACGTCGGCGACCAGCGGTGGCGGGGCGTGCCCGGGTGCGTCTGGTGAGCCGCGACCCGGCTCGACGGGGGGACGGAGGCCTGCATCGGTGGAAGCCATGCAGACCACTCTGGCACGCCGCCTTCGCGCGGTGGCGGGCGCCCGCGCCCGGGTCGACTCAGAGGTGGGGGTCTGGTTGCGCCCCCGGATGCCGGACC
>JBDTDY010000346.1:0-8939 GCA_039922835.1 Ornithinibacter sp. | reverse complement strand
CGCGCTCCAGCCCCTGCGGCGAGGCGAGCGGTGGCCCGCGCTGTTCGGTCGTCAAGGGCTGGTGCAGTACCAGTTCGTCGTGCCGACGGCGTCCGTGGAGGTCATCGGGGTGGCGCTCGACCTGCTGGCCGAGCACCGCACCCCACCAGCTCTGGCCGTCCTCAAGCGCCTCGGCCCCGCCGACCCGGGACCGTTGACGTTCGCGATGGAGGGGTGGACCCTCGCCGTGGACCTCCCGGCGAGGTGGCCCGGGCTCGAGCTGGCCCTGGGGGACCTCGACGAGGTCGTTGCAGCGGCCGGTGGGCGGGTGTACCTGGCCAAGGACTCCCGACTCCCCGCCGAGAGCCTCGCCCTGATGTACCCGCGGCTCGGCGAGTGGCAGCAGGCCCGGGCAGTGATGGATCCCCGAGGTGTTTTCGGCTCCGACCTGTCTCGTCGGTTGCGGCTCGCCCCCCAGCAGGTGGCGTCATGAGCGCCGCCCGCCGCGTGCTGTTGGTGGGGGGTTCCTCCGAGATCGGGCTCGCCATCGTCGAGTCGATCCTGGAGCCGGGTGGGCAGGCCGTGCTCGCCGGCAGGCCCTCGGAACGACTGGATGCCGGTGTCGCCCACCTGCGGGCCACTGGCCACGACACCTCCACGCTCTCCTACGACGCACACTGGGGCAGCGCGCAGACCGAGACCATGCTCGATGATGCGTGGCACGCCTGGGGGTCCTGTGACACGGTCGTTCTGTCCGTGGGCACGATGGGTCAGGAGCCACCACCGCCGGGCGCAGAGGCAGGCTCCGCGGCATCCTCGGTGCGGGAGCGGGACCTGGAGGAGATGTTGGCGGTCAATCTCGTGGGTCCTGCGCTCGTCCTCGACGGGTGCGCGGCCCGATTGGCTGCCCAGGGCCACGGGACGGTCGTCGTCGTCAGCTCGGTCGCCGCAGTTCGACCACGCGAGAGCATCCTCGCCTACGCGGCCGCCAAGCAGGCACTCGACACCCTCGCTCGTGGTGCCGACCGTCGGCTTCGGGCGCATGGTGGGCGGTGCTTGGTCGTCCGGCCCGGTCGTGTCTCCACCCGGATGACCGCGGGGCTCGCGAAGGCGCCGCTCACCCAGGATGCCGCCCAGGTCGGGTTGCGGGTCCGCCAGGCCCTCGGGGGTGGTGCCCGGGTCGCGTGGTCGCCCCGGGTGATCGCTCCCCTGACCACGGCGCTCCGGTGGACACCGGATGCCGCCCTGCCGAGGAGTCTGCGATGACCGCGGACGGGGCACGTCCCCCACGACACGGGGTGCCCCGCATCCGACGCCGCGTCGCCATCCTGCTCTCGGTCAGCGTGCTGATCCTGCTCACGCCCGCGGTGTCCTTCGCGCGTGCCCTGGTCTACCCGGGGAGCGCCAGTGCTGGTGTGCGAGCGGTCGGCTGGGCGCGTGACCACGGCGCCGGCGGTCTCGTGGACGCGCTGGAGAACTGGTGGTACACCCGGAGCCCGCCACCCTCGGTCGGTGCCCCGACGGACCACCTCTCCGCCGTGCCCCCGACGGCAGTGGCAACGAAACAGATCGCGCAGAGCACCCACAAGGACCGCGCGCCCAAGGACACCCTCCCGGTGGTCCGCCTGCTGAAGGGCGCAGCCCCGGGTGAGGGCTCGTGGCAGCCCGTCCGGCGCAATGCCGCAGGCCGACCGGTGCTGTGGATCACGTCGTTGCGTCCGGACGCCGCTCACCCCACCGTCGTCGCCGCGGTGGCTCTGATGCCGAAGGACACCACGGCACTGCACCTCGGTGCTGGGACGCGGGAGCCGGTGCCCGGCCTCTTCCCGATCTCGGCGAGCCGCGTGCCGGCATCCGCGGTCGACCCTCTCGTCGCGGTGTTCAACGCGGGGTGGAAGACCAAGGACACCAATGCCGGGTGGTATGCCGGGGGCGTGTCCGCCGTGCCTCTTCGGAACGGCATGGCCTCCGTGGTCATCGACGACACCGGGACTGCCACGGTCGCCGCGTGGGATGCCTCCGCGGTGCCATCGGGCCAGGTCGTCCCCGCGGGTGTGGTGGCCGTGCGGCAGAACCTCCACCTCGTCGTGGAGGGGGGCAAGCCCGCAGCAGGGTTGGGCAGCAACGCCAACGGTCGGTGGGGCTCGAGCCACAACCAGTTCCAGTTCACCACTCGTTCCGGCGTCGGCACGGATGCGCAGGGGGCCTTGGTGTACGTCGCAGGGCAGAACCTCACGCTCAGCACCCTGGCCCAGGCGATGTCGCGCGCTGGAGTCGTCACGGGCATGGAGCTGGACATGCACCCCGACATGGTGGACTTCCGCTCCTTCAGGTCAGCGGCCGACGCCAAGGCGAAGCGGGGAACCCCGTTACTGGTCTCGATGAAGGCGCCGCGCAACCGCTACCTCGTTCCGGACCAGCGAGACTTCTTCTACGTCACGGAGCGCTGAGCCATGACCACCCTCCTGCCCGACCGGCCCATCGCCGGCCAGCCCGCCCGGCCGGCAGCAGCGCCGAAGAGCCGGTCCACGTGGCGGTCTGTGCTGGCACTCTCGCGCCCGGGTCAGTGGACCAAGAACGTCCTCGTCCTCTCGGCACCCGCAGCCGCCGGGGTGTTGGACCAGAGTCAGGCCGTCTCGCGGGCACTGGTGATGATCCTCGCCTTCACGGCTGCCGCCGTGTCGGTGTACGCCCTCAACGACGTGCTCGACGCCGATGCCGATCGGGCACACCCCGTGAAGCGGCACCGCCCGGTCGCAGACGGCTCGCTCGCCCCCACGGCCGCTCTCGCCTGGTCCGCCCTGATGGCCGCGGCGGCGTTGGGAATCGCCGGGTGGCTCGGGCCGGCTTCGCTGGGTGTCGTCGGGTGCTACCTGGTCATCTCGGCTTCCTACGCGGTGTGGCTCAAGCGGGTCGCCGTGCTCGACATCGTCGTGGTGGCCAGCGGGTTCGTGCTCCGGGCGCTGGCCGGTGCGGTGGCGGTGGGGCTCACCGCCTCGAACTGGTTCCTGCTCATCTCGCTCTTCGGTGCCCTCTACCTCGTGGTGGGGAAGCGGGCCGCGGAGGCCGCGCGCACGCCGGCCGAGAGGTCAGTGACGAGGTCGGTGTTGACGCAGTATCCCGAAGCGTGGCTCCAGCAGGTCTCGACCGTCGCCCTGGCCGGGTCGATGATCTCCTACGCCATGTGGGCCTTCCAGGACCTGGGCACCGACGTCTTCACGCCGGTCCTGGCTCTGTCCGTGGTGCCGTTCCTCGTCGCGCTGATGCGCTACGGGCTGCTCCTGGCGCAGGGGCGGGGTGAGCGCCCGGAGCGCCTGGTCCTGCACGACCGACCTCTGCTGGTCGCCGGCGTCGTCTGGCTGTTGCTCGTCGGCTCCGGCCTCTACCTGGCCTGACCCGACCAGCAGTGCGAGCAGAGCGGTCTGGCACGGTCGGCGTCGCCGGAACTCCGGGAAGACCGGACGGGGGCTCCTGATCGCGCGAGGATGATGTGGGGAGCGGGCGACTGGAGAGGCGAGGACCATGGACGACGCAGAGGTGGCACCTGGGACCAGGGGTGTGTCGGTGGAGTTGTTGGCAACGGTCGACCTCACCGATGAGATCGAGGGCATGGAAGGGCGCCACCTCCGACTCCGGATGGTGACCATGGAGCCCGGTGGCGTCTTCGGCCCGACCCATGACCACCGCGGCCGACCGGGGACGGTCTACGTCCTGGAGGGGACGATCACCGATCACCGAGACGGGATCGCCACCGACTACGGCCCGGGGGTGGGCTGGCCCGAGGATCGGTCCACGAACCACTGGCTGGAGAACAGGGGCGCGGTTCGGGCCGTGGAGATCTCGGTCGACATCGTGATGCAGGACTGAGCCCGGCCGAACGTCGGCAGGAGTTTCGTCCACGTGCGGTCCCAGGGCTCGAGGGCATGGGAAGGCCCCCGCCCGGGGACGGCGACGAGGAAGATGACGTCGCGATGAACGCACGCTGACAGAGCCGGACTCAGCATCTGTTCAGCGAGCGTGCCCGATGGTGGGGGGATGACCCACGTCCTCAACGGCATCCTGTCCCTTCATGGGAGCACGGTCTACCTCGTCGTGACCGCCCTGGTCTTCCTCGAGTCCTCCGCTCTCGTCGGCTTGGTCGTGCCGGGAGAGACCGCGTTGCTCCTGGGTGGGGTGCTCGCCTCACACGGTCACGTCAACCTCGTGACACTCGTGGTGCTTGCCGTCGCGGGTGCGGTCGCGGGGGACGCCGTGGGGTATGCCGTCGGCCGCCACCTGGGCCCGCGGCTGGAGTCGAGTCGCGTGGGACGCCGGATAGGGGCGGAGCGCTGGACCTCCGCCCGGGACTACGTGCAGAGTCGCGGTGCCTGGTCGGTCTTCGCCGGCCGATGGATCGGCGTGATGCGGGCACTCGTGCCACCGACGGCAGGGCTGGTGGGGATGCCGTACAGGCGGTTCCTTCCGGCGAACGTGCTGGGTGGGGCGACGTGGGTGGTGACCGTCGTGCTCATCGGGTATGCGGCCGGTGGGTCGGTGTCCGCTGCGCAGGGAGCACTCGGCACGGTCACCGTGGTGACGGTGGTCGTGGTGGCCCTGATCGTCCTCATCGCGGTGCTGAGGCGACGACGGGCTGGTCGCACTCGTCATGGGGCCGGTGTCGTGGCGGGCCCTGGGGCGAGCGAGGACCGCCGTCGGCGGTTCGCGGTGCTCGTGCCCGCCGTCGTCTCGACGGTCGCGGTCGCGGTCGCGGCTGCGTTGGCTGACGGGGTGCGGGAGGGGAACGGCCTCGCAGCCCATGACGTCTCGGTGACGCAGTGGGTGCTCGACCACCGACTCCCGGCCCTCGACGTGGTCGCCCGCGCCCTCACGTTCGCCGGGAGTGAGGTGGTCATCGGTGGTCTCACGGTGGCCCTGCTGGGCTACCTGTGGTGGCGGTGCCGGGACCGGGCTACTGCCCTGCTCGTAGCTGTCGCGATGGGCGTCTCCGGCGCACTCACGCTGGGGCTGAAGGCGCTTGTGGCGCGTCCACGTCCTCCCGCCGAGGCGGTGCTCGGGTCGGTCGACACGTCGTTCTCCTTCCCCTCCGGGCACACCCTCAACACTGCGGTCTTCCTCGGGGTCACGGTGCTCGTCGCCCTGTACCGGCTCGGTCTGGGGTCGCGGGTCCGCGCCGCCGCCGCGACCGTCGTCGGTGCACTCGTCGCGTCCATCGGTGTCGGGCTGAGCAGGGTGTATCTGGGCTACCACTGGCTGACCGACATCCTTGCCTCCGGCGCGATTGCGGTGGCGATCATCGCTGTCGCCGCAGGGACGGCATACCAGCTGTTCTCGACGGGGCCGCCACGACAGGTGCGGGCGGAGGCACCACGGAGCGTCCGGCGCGCCACCCCCGCAGGGGAGTCGATCGGTGCAGGCGAGCGGGCTGCACGTGCACGATGATGGGGGCCGGGTCGACCGATGACGGGAGCGCACTGTGAGTCGATGGTCGCCATGGTCAGGGTGGTCGGTCCGGCGGCGGATCGTCACCCTGTCGACCGTCCTGCTGGTGGCGGCGATGACCCTCGGGATCGCCGGATTCGCCACCGCCTTGGACCTCAGCCTCTACGCGAGCGCCCGAGACGCGGCACGCACCCAGACCGCTGACATCGCCGCGGTCCTCGCGTCGGACCCGCGGGACGTGACGGAGGTGGTGGCCGACACGCCCAGCCGTGGCTCGCTGATCCAGGTGCTGGACGGGAGGGGCGTCGTCGTCGCGGCATCGGACCGGGATGCGGCCACGCGGCCGCTGACCGCACTGCGCCCCGCGGTGGGGGTCACCGTCGTCCAGCAGTCGAGCTCCCTCGCGGGGGAGGGGGCCGAACCCCACGCGGTCGCAGCCCAGGGCATCACGGCCCCGTCCGGCCAGAGGTACACGCTCGTCGTCGCCTCTCCGCTCGACGTCGACGACTCCGTGCGCACGGCGGTCGTGCTGCTCGGCATCGGCGCCATCGGGTTGTTGGCGCTGCTCATCTTCCTCATCGACAGGGTGGTGACCGGCGCGCTGCGCCCGGTCGAGCGGATCCGCGCCGACGTCGACACCATCCAGCGCGTCCGAGCGCACGAGCGGATCACCGTTCCGCCGAGCGGGGACGAGGTGGCCCGGCTGGCCGAGACGATGAACCGGATGCTTGCTCGGCTGGAGCAGGCGGACCAGTCGAACCGACGGTTCGTCGCCGATGCGTCGCACGAGCTGAGGAGCCCGTTGGCCACGATCCGGGCTGCTGCCGAGGTCGCCGCCACCGGTCCCGGCACGACAGGGGCGAACGCGGTCCACGCACCCGGCGAGGACGACCTGCTGAGCGTCATCAGTGCCGAGGCCGAGCGGATGCAGGGGCTGGTGGACTCCCTCCTGACCCTCGCCAAGGCCGACGACGAGGGGCTGCTGCTCTCGCTGGGCGAGGTCGACCTCGACGACGTCATCGACGGGGAGTGCCGCCGCCTGCGTGCCACCGGAGACCTGCCCGTCAGCGCCTCCATCTCACCCGCGCGGGTCGTCGGCGACGCGGCACGGCTCGAACAGGTGGTGCGCAACCTCACCGACAACGCCCGAAGGCATGCCCGTCACCACGTGCGGATCTCGGTCTGGAGCGCTGATGGTTCCGCGTGGCTCGCGGTCGACGACGACGGCCCCGGCATACCTGCCGAGGACAGGGAGAGGGTGTTCGAGCGCTTCGTCCGCCTCGATGCGTCCCGGGAGCGCGACAGCGGCGGTTCCGGGCTGGGGCTGGCGATCGTCGCGTCGGTCGTGCACGCGCACCACGGCGAGGTGCGGATCACCCAGGCCCCCGACGGGTGGTGCCGGGCAGTCGTGCAGTTGCCGGAGGCCGGGCCGCAGCCAGCGACGCAGGCAAGACCGCAGGCTGGATCGCAGGCGGGGCACCATGGAAGCCGCTCGACCGGGCCGCCTCTACTCGGTGGGTCGGCTCAGTACCCCGAGTCCCGGAGTCGGTAACCAGCCCCGCGGACGGTCTCCAGGATGCTCTGGTCGCGGTCCGCGTCGAGCTTGCGACGGAGGTAGCCGACGTAGACCTCGACGATGTTGTCACTCCCGTCGAACGCCGAGTCCCAGACGTTGTCGAGGATCTGCGCCTTGGAGAGCACCTGACCTGCGTGTCGCATGAGGTAGTGCAGGAAGGCGAACTCCTTGGGCGTCAACACGATCGGCTCACCACCCCGGGTCACGGAGCGGCGGCCCGGGTCGAGCGCCAGGTCACCCACCTCCAGCAGGACAGGACGCTCGGGGGCTCCCCGCCTGGCGAGGGCCCTCAGCCTTGCGACGAGCACCACGAAGCTGAACGGCTTCGTGAGGTAGTCGTCTGCCCCGAGGTCGAACGCGTCGGCCTGGTCGTACTCCCCGTCCTTGGCCGTCAGCATCAGCGCCGGCGTCCAGACCTTCGCGGCGCGCACGTTGCGCAACACGTCATAGCCGTTGCGGCCCGGGAGCATGATGTCCAGCACGATGACGTCGTAGGGGTTCTCGGTGGCGAGCCACTGGCCGGTCACGCCGTCGTGGGCGATGTCGACGACGAATCCCTCGCGCGCGAGGCCTCGGCGCACCGTCTCCGCGAGCGCCTTCTCGTCCTCGACCAGCAGTATCCGCATGACGTGCCCTTCCCACCGGTCGACCAGATGAGACTACCCGTGAGGTGATTCGGGTCGCGGCCGTCTGGGGAGCGGCCAGCCGCACAGGCATGGGCGGACGAGCGCGCGGCGAGGGACAGGTTGGCGTCCACCACCGCGCGCTCGTCCCGCCCGGACGGGCTCAGACCGTGACGGGGCGGGGGATCGAGCGGTTGGCGACCCGGTTCTCCGCGTGGATCATCCACGCCAGCTGCTCGAGGCGCTCCAGGATCGTGTGCAGCAGGTCTGCCGAGGTGGGGTCCTCGCTGTCCACGTCGTCGTGCACCCGGCGAGCCGTGCCGGCGACCGCGTAGAGCGCCGCGCTGATCAGGTCGACCGTCTCGCCGGTGTCGACCTCATCGGCGGGGAACTCTGCGAGGGTGCTCTGCGCCGCAACGGTCGCTGCCCGGGCGTCCGGGGTGACGTAGAGGGCGCGCATGCGCTCGGCGATGACGTCGGAGAACTCGCGGGCCGCGGTGACGACCTCATCGAGCTGGAGGTGCATGTCGCGGAAGTTCTTGCCGACGACGTTCCAGTGCGCCTGCTTCGCCACGAGGTGCAGGTTGGTCAGGTCGACGAGCACCGCCTGGAGGTTGGCGCCGAGGGCCTCGGTGGCGCGGAACGGCGGGTGGGCAGCGTGGGTGGTGGAGGCGTGCAGGGTGTCGGTCATCGTGAGATGTCCTCTCTCTTCTCGTCCGGTGTGTCCACACCATGACAGGTTTTCTGGATCCATTCCAGATAGGTAACCCTCACCTCCCCACCATCAGATGCCGGGGACGGCTCGCGCGGTGCGGACACGACGCGGCTCAGTGCTTCTCGGACAGGCTCCACATCGTCCAGAGCTCGGTGCGCATGCGACGGGGCTGGCGAAGGGTGTGCAGGATCGCCGAGGCGATGTCGGTGGTGTGCATGAACGGGCCGTCCGACGGGTCGCCAGCACCGAACCGACCGTCCGCGGCGGCGAAGGGGGTGTTGACACCGGCGGGCGCGATGATCGTGGTCCGGATGCCCTCGCTGCGCAACTCTCGGTCCAGAGCGGTGGCGAGGTTGATCTGCGCTCCCTTGGTGGCTGCATAGACCGCCTCGGCGCCACCGCCGATCATCAGCCCGGCAACGGAACCGAGCACCACGATGTCGCCGCCATCACCCTGCGCGCGGAACCTCGCCACGGCGGCGCGAGTGAGCCACACCGTTCCCTTGACGTTGACGTCGATCATCAGGTCGACCTGGTCGGGGGTGACGTCCAGGACGCCTCCGTAGAACCCGACGGCCGCATTGGCGATGACCGAGTCCACCCGTCC
>JBDTDY010000345.1:0-5536 GCA_039922835.1 Ornithinibacter sp. | reverse complement strand
GCCCTCTCCGGCTGCGACGTCGAGGGCGCGCCCGGGCTGGGCGCCCTCGAGGAGCTCCTCGACCCACACGTTGGGTGCCGCCGACCAGACGAGGTCGGCCCCGGCATACCGCTCATCCCAGTCGGAGGAGTTCATGGTTCGAGGGTGCACCACCGGCCCACCCGAGGGGAAGGGCTGCATCGCCTCTCGTGGAGTCACGGCGTGCGGACGAACTCCCGGTCGCCCAGAAGCTCGAGCCGTCGCCAGAGCACGCTCCCGGGAACGGCCTGGCTGGCATGGCACGCGATGGCGAGTCGCTGCCGCTCGCGACCGACCGTCACAGCGATGAGCCTCTACGCGGCGTAGCCAGCGAAAGCCGCGCCGAACTCGACATTCAGGCCCTCCGCCACCACCGCGGGAAGCGCCCACCCCAGCACCGGCAGGCTCCTGCGCCCTGCTGCGTCGATGGCAGCGAGCGAGGCCGCCGCGTGGTCCTCGTGTCCGGTGACCCCGGAGACCGGATCGAACACCAGGATGCCGTCCGGCCCCTGCCGCTCCACCTCAGCGAGGACGTCACCCACCAACCGCTCACGGTCGACCTCAGCGAGCGCACCATCGGGATGGGCGAGCACACGCGAGCTCGTCACTCCCAGAACGGCACCAGCTGCGACGAGCTCGGCCTCGCGCGTCGCCGCGAGGTCGAGGGTCCCCCCGCCGAGGGTGGACGCCTCCCCTCGGGTCAGGCACAGCACCGAGACATCGGCGCCATCGCTGATGAAGCGCTCGAGCAGCGCGCCGAGAGCGAACGACTCGTCATCGGGGTGGGCCACGACGACCAGCACCCGCTTCCACGGCGGCAGGGACGTGGCGACAGCATCGGCGCTCATGCAGGAGCACCAGGAGTCGGATCGATCCTCGCGGTCATGGCTGGAGCCCTGTGGACGGTGCCCTGCTCAGGCCAGGGAGAGGAAGAGCTTCTCCATGGTCTCGACGTCCATCTCGTGGGCATCCGGATCGGTGATGCACTGGCGCAGACCGAGCGCGATCACGGCGAACCCCGCCTTGTCGAGCGCCTTGGAGACCGCGGCGAGCTGGGTGACGATGTCCTGGCACTCGCGGCCGTCCTCGATCATCTTCAGGATGCCGCCGATCTGGCCCTGGGCACGCCGGAGCCGCTTGACGACGGCCTGCATCTCGTCGGGGTTGAGCTCCATGCTCGGGCCTCCTGGGCGATCGTGGTGACGGATCGATGATACCCCGCCCCGTATGTGGGGCGCGAGGCCCCACGAGGTCAGGACGGCTGGTCGGCGGTCTGCTGGGTGTCCAGCTGCGCGCGGACCTCGGCCATGTCCAGGCCCTTGATGCCCTCGATGACCTGCTCGAGGCCTGCGGGCGGCAGCGCACCGGACTGGCGGTAGACGAGGATGCCCTCGCGGAACCCCATGATCGTCGGGATCGAGGTGATCTGCGCAGCACCGGCGAGGGCTTGCTCGGCCTCGGTGTCAACCTTGCCGAAGACGACGTCCTCGTGCTTCTCGCTGGACTTCGTGTAGGTCGGCGCGAACTGACGGCACGGCGCGCACCATGAGGCCCACCAGTCGATGAGCACGACATCGCTCTCGGTGATGGTCTTCTCGAAGGTGTCGGCGGTGAGGTCGACGGTGGCCATGGTGGCACTCCTGACACGTTGGGGACATCTGTGCGTACAGCACAACGGTTACCCCTGGGGGTATGTTCCCGCTCGCTGCACCGAGGTCGACAACGCGCGGCCGTGGCGAGATCATCCCGATCGCGGACAATGAGCCCGTGCCCACGGACCTGACCCTCGCCCTGGAGGCCACCCTCGGCGAGCACCCCGTCGAGGCCCTGCGGCGCGCCACCTCCCGGCTCATCGAGGTCTACCGCAGCGGCGCACCCCCCACGCGCCAGGCCTTGTCCGACCCGGTCGCGGCGGCGGCCTACGCGGCATACCGGATGCCGGCCACCCACGCCGCGGTCACCCGGGCCCTGCGCCAGGTCGTGACGCCACTCACTGACCTCGAGGTGTCCAGCCTGCTCGACATCGGTGGCGGCACGGGGGCCGCGGCCTGGGCTGCGGCGGAGGCCCTGCCCGGGCTGGAGTCCGTCACCGTGCTGGACGTGTCGCGCGACGCCCTCGACCTCGGTCGGCGGATCGCCGCCCACGGCCCGCGCGCACTCGCCTCCTCAACCTGGAAGCACGCGCTGATCACCTCCGACACCGTTCTGCCGCAGGCAGACCTGGTGACGGTGAGCTACCTTCTCGGTGAGCTGCCGAGCACTCTCCACACGCCTCTGGTCGATGCGATCACCGCCTCTTCGCGGCTCGCGCTCGTCATCGAGCCCGGCACACCACGCGGGTATGCCGCGGTGCTGGCAGCCCGCACCCGGCTCACCGGCGCCGGGTGGCGGGTGCTCGCGCCCTGCCCCCATTCCGGCCCGTGCCCCCTGGTGGGCGCCGACTGGTGCCACTTCCCCGCCCGCCTGGAGCGCTCCTCCCTGCACCGCCGCCTCAAGGACGGGGCCCTGGGCCACGAGGACGAGAAGTTCTCCTTCGTGCTCGCCGCCCGCGATCCGGCGCCGACCGCACACGGTCGCGTGCTGCGGCATCCGGTGACCCGCAAGGGGCTCGTGCAGCTCACCGTGTGCCGCCCCGACGGCACCTCCGGCACCGAGATCGTGAGCAAGCGCGCGGGTTCCACCTACCGACACGCCCGGGGTGTCGGATGGGGCGAGGAGTGGCCGATCGCCCCGGAGGCCGTACGGTGAGTGCAGGGCGGGGGCCTGGCACCGATCGGTGCGCGGGTCATCCGCCGGGCCACGGAGCCGATCCGTGGTGATCCATCACCTCATCACCAGGAGTCACCAAGCATGACGAAGAAGGACATCGCCCAGGCCGTTGCCGAGCGCACCGACGTCTCCGCCGCATCGGCCGAGAGCATCATCGGTGAGGCGCTGGCCGTGATCGGTGAGCAGCTCGCCGCCGGCAACGACGTGCGCCTCGCAGGCTTCGGCACGTTCGAGCCGCGTGAGCGCGCCGCCCGCACCGGTCGCAACCCGCAGACCGGCGCGGAGATCCAGATCGCCGCGTCGACCTCCGTGGGCTTCAAGGCCGCGGCGCAGCTCAAGCGCGCCGTCAACGAGGGCTGAGACCCAGCACCCCTGAAACGGGGCGTCGACCATCGGTCGGCGCCCCGTTTCGTGCGTGAGGTGCAGTGTGTCACGAGCCCTGTGCAACGGATTCCGTCGCGATTCGTCACAGAGACCGCGCCTTCCCGCAGCACCGAGGGTGCGTATGCTCACGAGCATGCACCAGTACATCGCCGGGCAACGTCGCGACGCGACCTCGGGCGAGACGTTCGACGTCCTCGACCCGAGCACCAACGAGACCATCGAGCGGGTGACCCTCGCCGGGCGCGACGACGTGGACGCAGCCGTCGCGGCCGCCACGGAGGCCTTCAAGGAGTGGTCGCGGGCCACGCCCGCCGAGCGATCGGGTGTGCTCGCCGCGGCGGCGACCCTGCTCCAGGGGCGCGCCGAGGAGCTCGCGCAGCTGGAGTCGCGCCAAGCCGGCAAGCCGATCCGCCTGGCCCGGGAGTTCGACGTGCCCGGCACCATCGACAACACCGCGTTCTTCGGTGCCGCAGCCCGGCGCCTCGACGGCATGGCCAGCGCCGAGTACTCCGGTGACCACACGTCCTCGATCCGGCGCGAGCCGATCGGCGTCGTCGGCTCGATCGCCCCGTGGAACTACCCGCTGCAGATGGCGGCGTGGAAGGTGCTCCCCGCCATCGCCGCCGGCAACACCATCGTGCTCAAGCCCGCCGAGATCACCCCGCTCACCTCCCTGATGTTCGCGGAGGCGTTCACGCAGGCGGGGGCACCCCCGGGCGTCGTCAACGTCGTGACGGGCACGGGAGCGGTCGCCGGCCAGCACCTCGTGGGCCACCCCGACGTCGCCATGACCTCGTTCACCGGCTCCACCGCCGTGGGTCGACAGGTGATGGCCACGGCGGCGGCCACGGGCAAGCGAGTGCACTTGGAGCTCGGCGGCAAGGCGCCCTTCGTCGTGTTCGACGACGCCGACCTGGAGGCCGCGATCCACGGTGCGGTCGCGGCATCCCTGATCAACACCGGGCAGGACTGCACCGCAGCCACCCGCGCCATCGTGCACCGCTCGCTGCATGACGACTTCGTGAGTGGCGTCGCGGACCTGATGGCCTCGGTGCGGATCGGCGCCACCGATGACGAGTCGACCGACCTCGGGCCGCTCTCCTCCTTGGCGCACCAGGCGAAGGTGGCCGGAATGGTCGACCGCTCCCGTGGCTACGCGAAGGTCGTCACCGGCGGACGGGTGCCTGACGGGTTCGAGCGCGGCTGCTACTACGAGCCGACCCTCGTCTCGAACGTGCCGCTCGACTCCGAGATCTGGCGTGACGAGGTCTTCGGTCCCGTGCTGGCCGTCGTGGCGTTCGACGACGACGACGAGGCCATCCGCCTCGCCAACGACACGCCCTTCGGTCTCGCCGCCTCGGCCTGGACGCGCGACACCTACCGCGCCGGCCGCGCCTCGCGAGAGATCGCCGCAGGGTGCGTCTGGGTCAACGACCACATTCCGATCATCAGCGAGATGCCGCACGGTGGCTACGGACACAGTGGGTTCGGCAAGGACATGTCGGCCTACTCCTTCGATGAGTACACCAACGTCAAGCACGTCATGCACGACATCACCGGGTCCGCCCACAAGGCCTGGCACCGCACGATCTTCACCCTCGCGCACTGAGCGCACCACGAGACACGAGAGGCCTGCCGTGACCGCCTTCACCGATCCGCAGATCCAGCCCGACCCCGAGCGTGGTGCGGCCATCGCGCGTGATGACCGGGCTCACGTGTTCCACTCGTGGTCCGCGCAGGGGCTGATCAACCCGATGCCGATCGCCGCGGCCTCCGGCAGCCACTTCTGGGACTTCGAGGGCAAGCGCTACCTCGACTTCTCCTCCCAGCTCGTCAACGTCAACATCGGTCACCAGCACCCTCGCCTCGTGGCTGCGATCCAGGAGGCCGCGGCCCGTCAGTGCACCGTCGCCCCGAACTTTGCCGATGAGTCCCGCAGCACGGCGGCCCGGCTCATCGCGGAGGTGGCGCCCCCCGGACTGGAGAAGGTGTTCTTCACCAACGGTGGGGCCGAGGCCACGGAGAACGCGATGCGGATGGCGCGGCTGCACACGGGCCGACTGAAGGTGCTCGCCACCTATCGCAGCTACCACGGCGCCACGGCCGGTTCGATCACCGCGACCGGGGACCCGCGCCGCTGGTCCAACGAGCCCGGGATGCCGGGGATCGTGCACTTCTGGGGGCCCTACCCCTACCGCTCGGCGTTCCACGCCAGCACCGAGGAGGAGGAGTGCGAGCGGGCCCTGCAGCACCTGCGCGACACGCTCATGGTCGAGGGGCCCTCCACGATCGCAGCACTGATCCTCGAGACGGTGGTCGGCACCAACGGCATCCTCGTCCCCCCGGAGGGCTACCTCGCGGGAGT
>JBDTDY010000344.1:0-4238 GCA_039922835.1 Ornithinibacter sp. | reverse complement strand
GCGCCGTGCGTGCCGCCGGTGCAGACATCGAGATCGTGGGCGTCAACGCCCTCACGGACAACGCGACGCTCGCGCACCTCCTCAAGTACGACTCGATCCTCGGCCGCCTCGACGGTGAGGTCACCTCGACCGACGACGAGATCGCCGTCGACGGCAGGTCCTTCAAGGCCTTCGCCGAGCGCGACCCCGCCGCCCTGAAGTGGGGTGACCTCGGGGTCGACGTCGTCATCGAGTCGACCGGGTTCTTCACCGACGGCGCGAAGGCCAGGGCCCACCTCGACAACGGCGCCAAGAAGGTCATCATCTCGGCGCCGGCCAGCAACGAGGACGTCACCATCGTGATGGGCGTCAACCACGAGGCCTACGATCCGGCGACGCACTCGATCATCTCGAACGCGTCCTGCACGACCAACTGCCTCGCGCCGATGGCCAAGGCCCTCAACGACGAGTTCGGCATCGTCAAGGGACTCATGACGACGATCCACGCCTACACCCAGGACCAGAACCTCCAGGACGGCCCGCACAAGGACCTGCGTCGGGCCCGCGCGGCGGCCATCAACATCGTGCCGACCTCGACCGGCGCAGCCAAGGCGATCGGCGTGGTCCTGCCCGAGCTCAAGTGCAAGCTCGACGGCTTCGCCCTGCGTGTGCCGATCCCCACCGGCTCGGCGACCGACCTCACCTTCGAGGCCGGCCGCGAGACGACCGCCGCCGAGGTCAACGCCGCGGTCAAGGCCGCCGCCGACGGTCCGCTCAAGGGCTTCCTCAAGTACACCGAGGACCCGATCGTGTCCTCGGACATCGTCACCGACCCGCACTCGTGCATCTTCGACTCCGGCCTCACCAAGGTCATCGGCAACCAGGTGAAGGTCGTCGGCTGGTACGACAACGAGTGGGGCTACTCCAACCGCCTGGTCGACCTCGTCGCGCTCGTCGGCAAGAGTCTCTGAGCGATCGGACCTGACGTCGACCATGGGTGACCTCACCTCGCTGGGGGACCTGCGCGGCACGCGCGTGCTCGTCCGCTCCGACCTCAACGTGCCGCTCGACGGCACCACGATCACGGACGACGGGCGGATCCGCGCCTCTGTCCCGACGATCTCCCAGCTCGCCGAGGCGGGCGCACGCGTCATCGTGTGCGCCCACCTCGGTCGGCCGAAGGGGGCCCCCGAGGAGAAGTACTCGTTGGCGCCGGTCGTTCCCCGGCTGGCGGAGCTCCTCGGTCGCCCGGTCGTCTTCGCCACCGACACGGTGGGGGAGAGCGCCCGAGCGGCGGTCGCGGCGATGTCCGATGGTGACGTCGTGCTGCTGGAGAACCTCCGGTTCAACCCGGGGGAGACGGCGAAGAGCGACGCCGACCGGGCGGAGTTCGCAGACGCCCTCGCTGGTCTGGCGCAGGCCTACGTCTCCGACGGCTTCGGCGTCGTCCACCGCAAGCAGGCCTCGGTCTACGACGTCGCGACCCGGTTGCCCTCGGCGATGGGCGGGCTGGTCGCCGCGGAGGTCGATGTGCTGCGCCGACTGACGCAGGACCCGCAGCGTCCGTATGCCGTGGTGCTGGGTGGCGCGAAGGTTGCCGACAAGCTCGCGGTCATCGACAACCTGATGGGCACGGCCGACCGCATCCTCATCGGTGGCGGGATGGTCTTCACCTTCCTTGCCGCCCAGGGCCTGGAGATCGGCAAGAGCCTCTTCGACGCCGACAGCGTCGAGGCGTGCAAGGGCTACCTCGCTCGCGCCGAGTCCAGCGGGGTGGAGATCGTGCTCCCCGTCGACATCGTGTGTGGGGCCGAGTTCTCGGCCGACACCGCCGTCGTCACCGTTGCGGCGGACGCGATCCCCGCCGACATGATCGGGCTCGACATCGGGCCCAGGTCGGCCGAGCTGTATGCCGGGAAGCTCGCCGACACCCGCACCGTGTTCTGGAACGGGCCGATGGGGGCCTTCGAGATGGAGCCCTTCGCCGCGGGCACCAAGGCGGTCGCCCAGGCACTCGCGGACGTCACGGCATCGGGCGGGCTCACCGTCGTGGGCGGCGGGGACTCCGCGGCAGCAGTGCGGCAGCTGGGCTTCACCGACGACCGGTTCGGTCACATCTCCACCGGCGGCGGCGCATCACTGGAATACCTCGAGGGCAAGGAGCTCCCGGGCATCGCCATCCTCACGAAGGAGCACTGACCCATGGCCACCGGCCGCACCCCCCTCATGGCGGGGAACTGGAAGATGAACCTGGACCACCTCCAGGGCACCCACCTCGTGCAGAAGCTCGACTGGACGCTCAAGGACGGCCGGCACGACTTCGGCGCCGTCGAGGTCGTCGTCCTCCCGCCGTTCACCGACATCCGCAGCGTGCAGACACTGATCGACGGGGACCGGCTCGAGCTCAAGCACGGGGCCCAGGACCTGTCCCCGCACGACTCCGGCGCCTACACCGGGGACATCAGTGGCGCCTTCCTCGCGAAGCTCGGTTGCAGCTATGTCGCCGTCGGGCACAGCGAACGCCGAGAGGGTCACGGCGAGACCGACGAGGTCGTCGCGACCAAGGTCCGGGCCGCGTTCCGCCACGGGATCACCCCGATCTTCTGCTGTGGTGAGGGGCTCCAGGTGCGCCAGTCCGGGGCCCACGTCGCCCACGTCGTGGCGCAGGTCCGGGCCGCGCTCGAGGGCCTCCCGGAGGAACAGGCGAAGACCGTCGTCGTCGCGTATGAGCCGATCTGGGCCATCGGCACGGGCGAGGTCGCCACGCCGGAGGATGCCCAGGAGGTGTGCGCCGCGATCCGGGGCACCCTGGCCGACCTCTTCGGCGCGGACATCGCGGACGGCATCCGGGTGCTCTACGGAGGTTCGGTCAAGTCCTCCAACGTCGCCGCCATCATGGGCAAGGACGACGTCGACGGCGCCCTCGTGGGCGGGGCGTCCCTGGACGCAGCGGAGTTCGCGGCGATCTGCCGTTTCCGCGACCACCTCACGACGGCCTGAGCGCGGCGCCCGCGCCGAGCGGGTATCCTGTAGCGGTTGTCCCCCCGACCCCACACGAAGGGTTCCCCGTGGAAGCGGTACGCATCGGCCTCCAGGTCCTCCTGGTCCTCGGTGGCCTGTTCCTGACGTTCCTCATCCTGCTCCACAAGGGCAAGGGTGGCGGTCTCTCGGACATGTTCGGGGGCGGCATGTCGAGCTCGCTGGGCGGCTCTTCGGTGGCGGAGAAGAACCTCGACCGCATCACGGTCGCGGTGGCAGTTGTCTGGTTCACGTGTGTCGTCGGAATCGGCGTCCTCGAGCGCTTCGCCTGAGTCGGAGGAGATCAGCACATGGCAGGTGGAAACGCGATCCGCGGGTCGCGCGTCGGCGCAGGACCGATGGGTGAGGCCGAGCGCGGCGAGGTCGCTCCTCGGGTGCACGTCCCGTTCTGGTGCGCCAACGGTCACGAGACCCGGCCCAGCTTCTCCCAGGAGGCCGGCCTGGCGATCCCCGAGCAGTGGGACTGCCCGCGCTGCGGCTACCCCGCCGGACAGGACCGGGACAACCCGCCCGCCCGGACCAAGGTCGAGCCCTACAAGACCCACCTCGCCTACGTCAAGGAGCGTCGCTCCGACGTCGACGGCGAGGCGATCCTCGACGAGGCGCTGCAGACGCTGCGCGACCGCGGCCTGATCCAGTAGGTCCCGTGGGGGGGTGCGGGGGTCCGCCGAGCTAGGCGCGACCGGCGCGGGTGAGGTGCTCGGCCACGCCGGTCAGCCACCCCGACTCCCGTGCCATCCAGCGCACGGCAACCAGGGTGCGGGTCACCACCGGCGCGCCCCTGCGCGGTGGCGCCACCGCGAGGTCGGTGCCGAACGGGTCGCTGCTCATCACCCAGCGATAGCCCCCGTGCTCCACGAGGTGGTCGCCCAGGGCGACTGCCACCACCTCGACCGCAGCCCCGGCTTCGTCGTCCTCAGCGCGCGAGAGGGCTTGCTCGTATGCCGCCGCAATGCTGGCGAGGTCGCTCGGGTGGATCCCGTGATCGGCGAAGTGGGCCCTCGCCGCATCGAGCTGGCCCCGCTCGGCCGGTGTGGGCGGCCGCGTGCCGACCTCTTCGAGCGGTTCGTCAGGATCCCGACGCGGTGGGGCCTGCGCCGGGTCAGCGTCCGGCGCCCCGTCGCGACCTCGTAGTCGGTCCAACAGCCCCATGGCGGAACCTCAGCCCCGGTCCAGGTCAGCGGCTGCGTCCTGGTCGAGGAGCCATACCGTGGCCCGGG
>JBDTDY010000343.1:0-12881 GCA_039922835.1 Ornithinibacter sp. | reverse complement strand
CCCCGTGGTCGACGCCCTGCTCACCTGGCGGCGCGACGAGCGGATCGCCACGACCTACGGCTACCGCTGGCTCGACACCCATGTCGGCCCCGACGACAGGCTCCGGGGCAGGTGGACCGCCTGCGACGGCGCCGCGGGGCGGATGACGGCGGAGAACGGCCTGCACAACCTCCCGGTCTCGTTGCGCTCCGGGGTCGCGGCCCACCCGGGGCACGTCTTCGTGCGGGCCGACCTCGGGCAGATCGAGCCGCGCGTGCTCGCCGTGGTGTCCGGCGACCCCGTGTTCGCCGCCGCCACCCGCGAGGACGACCTCTACGCGCCGGTGGCCCGCCGTCTCGGCGTGGAGCGCCCCGTGGCCAAGATCGCGGTCCTCGCGGCGATGTACGGCCAGCGCAGCGGGGCGGCGGGTGAGGCACTGGAGGGGCTCGAACGGGCCTACCCCGTCGCGATGGGGTTGCTGGACCGGGCATATGCCGCGGGGCGGGCCGGAGCGCCACTGCGCACGTTCGGTGGCCGGCTGGTCCCCACCGGACGGTTCCTCGCGAACAGCCCCGTCGGCACTGACCCGGCGCTGGATGCCGCCCGCGGACGGTTCGCCCGCAACGCGATCATCCAGGGGTCCGCGGCCGAGCTCTTCAAGGCCTGGGTGGCGACCGTGCGCGCGAATGCCCGGGACCTGGACGCGCAGGTCGTGCTCTGCCTGCACGACGAGCTGCTCCTGCACGTGCCGGAGGAGGCGGCCGAGGAGGCAGCCGCCCGGGTGGACCAGGCGCTGCAGGATGCGTCGCGCCGGTGGTCCGGGGGCGCGCCGGTGCGGTTCGTCGCCGACACCAGCGTGATCAGGGCGTGGTCGGAGGCGAAGGACTGAGCCTGCGTGCCCCGGTGAGGAAGGTCGGGTCAGGCGGTGTCGTCGTCGGAGACGGTGCGCAGGAAGTTCTCGAACTCCTCGCCGAGCTCGTCGGCGGAGGGGATCTGGGTGGCCTCGGTGGCGAGCAGGTTGGGACGCTGCTGGCCCTGAACGTAGGCGTCGTACTGCTGCTCGAGAGCAGCCACGACGGCGCGGGCCTCGTCGTTGCCCTCCACCTCGGAGGCGATGGCGCGCTGGTTCACCCCGGCCTTGGCGACGAGGTCGTCGTTGGGAAGGTTCAGCCCGGTGACGTCGACGACGGCGTTGAGCGCGGCGAGCGCCCCCTCGGCGAACTCGGCGCCGGCGAGGTAGTGCGGCACGTGGATGGCGAAGCCGACGGACGGGTGCCCGGACTCACCCAGGCGCAGCTCGATGAGTGCGCCGATCGAGGCGGGCACCTGCACCCGGCCGAACGGTGAGGTCGCCTCGCCGATGAGCGCGGGGTCGGTGGCGTGCGCGGTCATCCCGACGGGCCTGGTGTGCGGCACACCCATGGGGATGCCGTGCGTGGTCACCACGAGGGTCACTCCGAGTGTGACGACGAGCTCTCGCACTGCCTCGACGACGCGCTCCCACTGGAAGTCGGGCTCGGGACCGGTGAGGAGGTAATAGGTCTGGTCGTCGCGGTCGGTGAGCCGGCGCAGGAGCATCGTCGGGTCCTCGTACTCCTCCCACCGGTTGGTGTCGAAGACCATCGCCGGGCGTCGCGCCCGGTAGTCGAGCAGCTGGTCGACGTCGAAGGACGCGACGACCTCGGGGTCGCCGGTCTCGATGAGGTGCTCGCTGAGCATGCGCTGGATCTCGCCGGCGTCGATGAACCCACCGAGGGCCACGACCAGCACTCCGGGGCGGGGCTCGCTGAGGTCCGCATCGGTCTCGAAGCGGTAGAGGTCAGACGGGTTCTGCACGACAGAGGCCTTTCACGACGGTGGGCTCGTCTGGGGTCAACGCCCGGGCGACCCCCGAGGATTCCCGGCCACCGCCGCGATCGCCGCGAGGGCTCGCTTCTGCGACACCGGCCGGGTGGTGCCCAGGGACTGGGCGAAGAGGCTGACCCGCAGCTCCTCCACGGTCCAGGCGATGTCGACGACGTCGGCGGAGCGTCGCCGCTGGGCGGGCAGCCCGTCGAGCAGGTCGGCGTAGGCCGTCTCCACCGTGTCGATGCTCTCCTGGAGCACCGCCTCTCGGGGGTTGGTCGCGGCCCGCTCCAGCCGGTGCTGGGCGGCCCGCAGGTAGCGCTGGAGGTCCCCGAGCCGGTCCACACCGCTGGCGGCGACGAACCCCGGGCCGAGCAGACCGCTCACCTGGGCGAGGACGTCCGCGCGGGTGGCCGCGGTGCGTGGCGCGGCTGCTCCGGCGGCGAGTGCGTCCAGCGTGCGCAGCACCTGGGCCCGCAGCGCCAGCACGGGCTCGACCGCCTCGATGACGCTGAGCACTCGCGTGGCGGCATGGGTCCGCACGGCCGCCAGCGCCGCGGCATACGCCTCCTGGGTACGAACCGGGCCGCTGACGTGCTCGGCGACGATGGCGTCGACAGCGGCGTCGAGGCAGTCCTGGAGCAGGGCGGGCACCGATCCGTGGGGGTTGTCGGCGAGCGCGAGCTTCTGGGCGTTGGTGAGGCGAGCGAGCACTCGCTTCCACGGGGCGGTGGTGCCGAGCAGGAGCAGGCGGCGGACCCCGGCCCG
The DNA here is from genome assembly GCA_039922835.1 of Ornithinibacter sp. Classification (GTDB taxonomy): domain Bacteria; phylum Actinomycetota; class Actinomycetes; order Actinomycetales; family Dermatophilaceae; genus Fodinibacter. The sequence continues at coordinate 10,289 of JBDTDY010000343.1, read as the reverse complement.
GTGGGCGGCCTCGGCGGTGCCCGCGTCGGCAAGCACCCGAAGGGCGACACTGGCACCCTCGTCGACGAGGGCCGGGTGACCGATCACGCTCTGGCCCCCGGCGCGCCCCTCGAAGGTCTCGGGCACCTTCTCGATGTCCCACGTCGTCAGCCCGGTGCGCTCCAGGGACCGACCGGCGTGCGCCATGCCCTCGCGCACGGCTCCACCGGCGCTGGGGCGAAGCGCCTCGAGGTCCTTGCCTCGTGCCACGACCCGGCCACCCGGGGCCTCGATGCTGAACGTGACCCGCAGGTGGTCGGGCACCCGCGGCACGTCCCACTCCCCCGGCGCGATGCCCACCCCGGTGCGCTCGCGCAGCACCCGCGCCAGCTCATCGGTCAGCGACCCGCGTGAGGGGTCCGCCTCGGCGAGCGCAGCGCCCGCGTGGTCGGGGGTCGGCACGAAGTGGCGGCGGGTCGACTTCGGCAACGACTTCAGCAGGGCGACCGCGAGGTCGCCGCGCAGCCCCGGCACCTGCCAGTCGAAGCCGTCGTCGCGCACCCGGTTGAGCACCGCCACGGGCACGTGCACGGTCACCCCGTCGGCGGCCTCGCCCGGGGAGAACTGGTAGGTCACGTCGAGCTCGAGGTCGCCCTGGCGCCAGGTGCGGGGGTAGTCCTCAGCTGAGACACCGCCGCCCGCGTCGGAGGTGAGCAGCTCCTCGGTGAGGGTCAGCAGGTCGGGTCTGCGGCGCCGCTCGCCGCGCCACCAGCGGTCGAAGTGTCGCTCGCTCACGACGTCGGGCGGGATCCGCGCGTCGTAGAAGGCGTGGACCACCTCGTCGTCGACGACGATGTCGCGGCGCCGGGCCTGCTCCTCCAGCTCGGCGACCCGAGCGAGGGTGCGCAGGTTGTCGCGCCAGAAGTCGTGGCGGGTGTCCCAGTCACCCTCGACCAGGGCCGAGCGCAGGAAGATCTCGCGGGCGGCCTCGGGGTCGATGCGGGCGTACTGGATGGTGCGGTCGGTGACGAGCGGCACGCCGTAGAGCGTGACCCGCACGGTGGCGACGGCCGCCCCGGCCTTCTTGCTCCACCTCGGCTCGCTGACGTGCCGCGAGACGACGTGGGCGCCCGCCTCCTCGGCCCACTCGGGGTCGATGGCGGCGTTGACCCTGGCCCACAGCCTGGTCGTCTCCACGAGCTCGCCGGCCATCACGACGTCGGGCTGCTTGCGGAACAGGCCGGAGCCGGGGTTGATGCCGAACCGCGCACCGCGCGCACCGGCATACTCCCGCTTCGCCTGGTCGCGGACCCCGACGTGCGAGAGCAGGCCGGTGAGCAGCGCCTTGTGGATGGTGTCCCAGTCCGGCTCGGCGTCGCGCGGGGCGGTGGCGAGGTCGGGGTCGATCCGCGCCGAGCGGCAGGCGTGGCGCAGCTGGGAGTGGAGGTCCTGCCACTCCCGGATGCGCAGGAAGTGGAGGTACTCCGCCTTGCAGGTGCGACGGAACGCACTGTGCGACAGCGCTTTCTGTTGCTCCTTGAGATAGCGCCAGAGAGAGAGGAACGAGGCGAAGTCCGAGGTCTCGCTCTTGAACCGGGCGTGCGACTGGTCGGCCTGGGCCTGCTTGTCGACGGGTCGCTCGCGCGGGTCCTGGATCGAGAGGGCTGCGACGATGACGAGCACCTCACGGGTGCAGCCCAGCCGCCCGGCCTCGATGACCATCCGGCCGAGCCGTGGGTCCAGCGGCAGTCGGGCGAGGGTGCGCCCGGATGCCGTGAGCCGGCGTCCGCGTCCGCGGTGCCGGCCGCGGCCCTGTTCGCCCGTGGCGAAGGCGCCGAGCTCCTCGAGCAGCCTGATGCCGTCGGCGACCTGCCGCGGGTCGGGGGCGTCGACGAAGGGGAACCGGGCGAGGTCGCCCAGCCCGAGCGAGGTCATCTGCAGGATGACCGCGGCGAGGGAGGTGCGTTGCACCTCGGGCTCGGTGAACTCCGGGCGCGCCGCGAAGTCGTCCTCGGAGTAGAGCCGGATGCACACGCCGGGAGCGACCCGACCGCAGCGACCGGCGCGCTGGGCAGCACTGGCCTGGCTCACCGGCTCGATGGGCAGGCGCTGCACCTTGGTGCGCTGGCTGTAGCGCGAGATGCGCGCGGTGCCGGTGTCGACGACGTAGCCGATGCCGGGCACGGTCAGCGAGGTCTCGGCGACGTTGGTGGCGAGGATGATCCGCCGGCCCCCCGAGCGGTGGAAGACCCGGTGCTGCTCGGCGGCGGAGAGCCTGGCGAAGAGCGGCAGCACCTCGGTGCCGGGAAGCCGCAACCCGTTCAGTGCCTCGGCCGCGTCGCGGATCTCCCGCTCACCGCTGAAGAACACCAGGATGTCGGTCGCGTCCGGGCTGGGCGGGGTCTCGGTCCACAGCTCGGTCACGGCATCCACGACGCCGGTGACCTGGTCCCGCTCCTCAACCACATGCCGGCCCTCGGGGTGCAGCTCAAGGAGCGGCCGGTAGCGCATCTCGACGGGGAAGGTGCGCCCCGAGACCTCGATGACGGGCACCTCGCGCACCACCTCCCCGCGCTCGTTGCTCGCGAAGTGCTGGGCGAACCGGGTGGGGTCGATGGTCGCGGAGGTGACGATGACCTTCAGGTCGGGTCGGCGCGGGAGGAGCTGCTTGAGGTAACCGAGGATGAAGTCGATGTTGAGGCTGCGTTCATGGGCCTCGTCGATGATGATCGTGTCGTATCGGCGCAGGTCCCGGTCGCGCTGCAGCTCCGCGAGCAGGATGCCGTCGGTCATCACCTTCACGCGGGTGGCGTCGCTGCTGTGGTCGGTGAAGCGCACCTGGTAGCCCACGAGGTCACCGAGCTCGACCTGCAACTCCTCGGCGATCCGCTCCGCGACCGAGCGCGCGGCGATGCGGCGCGGCTGGGTGTGCCCGATCTGGCCCCCGGATCCGCCCAGACCCAGCTCGAGGCACATCTTGGGGATCTGGGTGGTCTTGCCCGAGCCGGTCTCCCCCGCGATGACCACGACTTGGTGGTCTCGGATCGCGGCGAGGATGTCCTCGCGCCGCTCGACGACGGGGAGGTGCTCGGGATACCTCAGCCGCACGGCGTCGACGACGTCGACGGGCTGGGCAGGCATGGAGCCAAGGATAGGTGGGGGTCACGGCGAGGCCGGGCGCGCGGTCAGCGGGGTGCCCGGCGATGTGGGCTGCGATGTGGGCTGCGATGTGGGTTGCGGCGTCGAGATCGAGGAGTCGTCCCGGCGGGACTCGGCGACCTTTCGCCCGACCTTCTCGGCGCCGAGCAGCGTCACACCCCCGAGGTACATCGCCTGCGGCCCCCGCCCGTTGGCGCTGGCCAGCCGGAACTGGTCGCGCAGTGCGGTGTCGGCGCGGGCGCGTGCCATCTCCCTGACCCGCTGGGCGGCCCGGGCGCTGGCGGCGCGCACCTCGGCGGGTGTGCGTGGAGCGTTGCGCACGCGGGCCACGGGAGGACCGCCCACGAGGTGACTGGGCGTGCCCCTCGGCGGGGGCACGTCGAAGGTCTTGCGGACCTTGGCGAGCCGCGCCCGAGCCGTCTGGGCGCCCCCGAGCACGACGCGCTCCGAGGGGCTCAGCGCGCGGGTCACCCGCACCCCGTCCACGGTGATCTCCGCCCCGAGGGAGGACCCGGAACGAAGCGCCTTCCCGGCGGTGCCCATGGCGACGAATGCCGCGGAGACACCCAGCGCCTTCAGGTCGCCCTCGCCGTAGACCACCAACAGGGAGGCATCGGCGCCGAAGGCGAGCACGTCACCGGCGAGTGCGAGCGGAGCGAGCTCGGGGGCTGCGAGCGCCGCCACGCCCAGGGCACCGACGCCGTGACCGATCGAGCTCGCTGCTGTCACGAACCGGTATGCGAGGGAGTCCGCGATGGAGTCCTGGGACAGGGCCGAGAGACTCGCGGCGCATCCCCGGTCGGTGTCGTGGAACCGCGCGGAGGCGGCGCGGTGGCGGGCCCGGGCGCTCGCCTGGGCCTGCGCCTGCTGGATCTGCAGCGCGCGCAGGTGCACCACGTCCGGGTCGGACTCCGTGCGGCCGAGTGAGATGAGGCAGAAGACACGGTCCTCCAGCACGGCATACGCGTGTTCGGCGTCGTCGTGCTCGCGCACCGCGGTCCCGATCACGGCCTGGGCCTCTTCCAGTGCCGCCGCGAGGGAGTGGAGCGGGGCGACGGCCCCCCGGAACCGGTGTGCGACGGCATCCAGCACCGGCGGCGCCTGCGCGACCCGCGCACCGAATGCGTCACCGGCAGGCCCGTCCCACACCGCGCCCTCGCGCAGGGTGGCGAGCACCCAGCCGAGGTCGCCGAGCCGCTGCGCCGCGACGTCGCAGCTCGCGGCCAGGGCCCGCACCGACCCGGGGTCACCCGGAAGGGGTCGCAACATCGTCATCGACCACCGCCGACCAGGGATCGAGCCACGGTGGCCTCGGTGTCGACATAGAGCCCACCCGCTGCCGCGGCGCCCTCCCCCAGGTCGACCAGCGCCCCAGCGAGCGCCAGTCGGGTGTGCCGCCATCCGCCGAGCAGCTCCTCGAGCGCCGCACCGCTCTCCCCCGGTCCGAGCGCCCACCGGTCGGCCGCAGGGTCGCCCATGACCGCCAGGTCCGCGCCGGCTCGGGCCAGGGCGTCCCCGAGCGCCAGCACGTCGGCCGCCTCGACCCGAAGTGTCGTCATGGATCACACGGTAGGCACTCGCGGCGACCGCGGGCCGGAGGTATCCACAAGGTGCCCCCGGCCCGGGCGGGACGGGGGCACCTTGGGATGCGGTCGCGACCTCAGCCGGTCACACCGGCGAGCTCCCCGGCATCCTCCTGCACCTGGTCGACGCCCTCGCCCGACGGCTGGGCGGATGCCGCGGCGAAGCCCTGGTCGAGGTCGGCGAGGATGTCCTCGATCGACTCGATGCCCACCGCGAGTCGAACCAGACCGGGGGTCACACCCGCTGCGGCGCGGTCCGCGTCGCCGCCCTGGCTGTGTGTGGTCGACGCGGGGTGGATCGCGAGGCTTCGCACGTCACCGATGTTGGCCACGTGGCTGTGCAGGGTCAGGCCCTCCACGAACCGGCGCCCGGCGTCGAGCCCACCGGCGATCTCGAAGGAGAGCACCGCGCCCGCGCCCTTGGGGGCGTACTTGTCGGCGAGCGCCTTGTTCGGGCTGTCCTCCAGCGACGCCCAGCGCACCTCCTCCACCTGCGGGTGTGCGACCAGGTGGGCCGCCACCTTCTTGGTGTTCTCGAGGTGCCGCTCCATCCGCAGGCTCAGGGTCTCCACGCCCTGCGCGATGAGGAAGGCGTTGAAGGGCGAGATGGCCGAGCCGAGGTCGCGCAGCAGCTGGACCCGCGCCTTGAGGATGTAGGCGAGGTTGGCTCCGAGACCACCCCCGACGCCGAGGTCCCGCGCGAAGACGAGGCCGTGGTAGCTCTCCTCGGGGGTGTTGTAGTTGGGGAACTTCTCCGGGTCCTGACCGAAGTCGAAGGTGCCGCCGTCGACGATGACCCCAGCGATGGAGGTGCCGTGCCCGCCGAGGTACTTCGTCGCCGAGTGCACGACCACATCGGCGCCCCACTCCAGGGGGCGGATCAGGTAGGGCGTGGCGATGGTGTTGTCCACGACCAGCGGCACGCCCACCTCGTGGGCGACCGCCGCGACCCCCTCGATGTCGAGGACGTCGGCGCGGGGGTTGGCGATGGTCTCACCGAAGAACACCTTGGTGTTGGGCTGCACTGCTGCGCGCCACGCCTCGAGGTCGGCGGTGTCCTCGATGAAGGAGACGGAGATGCCCATCTTCGGGAAGGTGTGCTTGAGCAGGTTGAACGTGCCGCCGTAGAGCGCTGTGCTCGCCACGACGTGGTCGCCGGCCTCGGCGATGTTGAGCAGCGCCATCGTCGTCGCGGCCTGGCCCGATGCCACGAGCAAGGCAGCGAGGCCACCCTCGAGGGCGGCGATCCGTTGCTCCACGGCATCCTGCGTGGGGTTCATGATCCGGGTGTAGATGTTGCCGAACTCCTTGAGCGCGAACAGGTTCGCTGCGTGCTCGGTGTCCCTGAACTGGAAGGACGTGGTCTGGTAGATCGGCAGGGCACGGGCCCCGGTGGCGCTGTCCGGGCTGTGTCCGGCATGCACCTGCTTGGTCTCGAAACCCCACTGTGTGGCGTCGCTCATCGGTCCTGCTCCCAACGTTCTCGGGTGCGTCGGACCGCAGCCCGACGCACGGCATACGGCGTGCGCTGCGGGCTGGACGACAGGTGCCCGCGCTTGCGGTCGGCAGGGTGCCGACCGCCAGGTCTTCACCCGGGGCACCCCACCGCGGAGGAGGGTTGCCGGCCAGCGAGCCGGGGCTTGTCGCTGACACTCATGACCTTCGTCGAGGATACGACGACCCGGCCCACGTCCGACACTCCGCGCTCCCCCCGTCTCACCACGCGGTCGGTGGGTCCGACAGGATGGGGCCATGACGTTCCACGCTGACGAGTACAAGGCGGCCCCGGGTCGCTACCGCGCCGGTATGCCGTATCGCCGGGTCGGGAAGTCCGGTCTCGACCTCCCCGCACTCTCCCTCGGCCTGTGGCACAACTTCGGTGACGACGTGCCGCTGGACCGCCAACAGGCAACGTTGAGAAGGGCGTTCGACAGGGGTGTCACGCACTTCGACCTCGCCAACAACTACGGCCCGCCCTACGGCAGCGCCGAGCGCAACTTCGGCACCATCTTCGCCCGCGACTTCCGCCCCTACCGCGACGAGCTCGTCATCAGCTCCAAGGCCGGCTACGATATGTGGCCCGGCCCCTACGGCCAGGGCGGCGGGTCGCGGAAGTACATCACCGCGTCGTGCGACCAGTCCCTGACACGGATGGGCCTGGACTACGTCGACATCTTCTACAGCCACCGCTTCGACGAGACGACGCCGCTCGAGGAGACCCTTGGAGCACTGGACTCGCTGGTGCGTGCGGGCAAGGCTCTCTACGTGGGCATCTCGTCCTACTCGGGCCGGCGTACCCGTGAGGCCGTCGAGATCCTGCGGGCGATGGGCACTCCCCTGCTCATCCACCAGCCGTCCTACTCGATGCTCAACCGGTGGATCGAGGAGGACCTGCTCGACGCCGTGGGTGAGGCCGGGGTCGGGTGCATCGCCTTCTCCCCCCTCGCGCAGGGCATGTTGACCAGCAAGTACCTCAAGGGCATCCCGCAGGGGTCACGCGCGGCACAGGGCAAGTCCCTGGACCCGGCACTTCTCACCGAGACCTCGCTCAAGCACGTGCGCGCCCTGGACCGCATGGCGAAGGCCCGTGGCCAGTCACTCGCCCAGATGGCACTGGCCTGGGCGCTGCGCGACCCGAGGGTGACCTCCGTGCTCGTCGGGGCGTCGTCCGTCGAGCAGCTCGACGACAACCTTGCCGCGATGAAGAACCTGACGTTCACCGACGAGGAGCTCGCCAAGATCGACAAGCACGCCGTCGACGCCGGCATCAACTTGTGGAAGACCTCCTCGGACCACTGAGGTGCAGGATGGGAGCACACCCCAGCCCGAGGAGAGCACCGTGAGCGACACCGACTACATCCCCAGCCCGACCGGCTGGGTCCGCGAGCAGGTCGAGAAGATCGAGGAGGCCGGCGACACCCGGGCGGTCTCGGTGATGGACCGCCCCGTGGTCATGCTCACGATGCGGGGCGCGAAGACCGGCGGCGTGCGCAAGGTGCCGCTCATGCGGGTCGAGCACGAGGGCGTCTACGCCGCGGTCGCCAGCAAGGGTGGGGCGCCGGAGCACCCTCAGTGGTTCGCCAACCTGCAGGCCGATCCGAGCATCACGCTGATGGACGGAACCCGGAGCTGGCCGGCCGTCGCCCGCGAGATCACCGGCGAGGAGCGCGAGCAGTGGTGGGATCGGTGCGTCGCCGCCTACCCGCCCTATGCGGACTACCAGGTCAAGACCGACCGGCTGATCCCCGTGCTGGTGCTGGAGCCGGTCTCAGTCGAGCACTGAGGGGTTTTCGGGCGCGTCCGACCGCGTCGCGTTGACGGCGTCGCGCTCGACGCGGCGGAACCACAGCAGGCCGAGCACGGGGAGCACGAGCGGCACGAATCCGTAGCCCTGGCCGAAGTGCGACCAGACCGTCTTGTCGGGGAAGGCGTCCGGCACGATGAACGAGGCCGCACCCACGACGAGCACGCCCACCAGCTCGATCGAGCACGCGAGGATGCCGACGCGCACCCACCGACCGCCGCGCGCGAGGCACCACGTCGCGAGGATGTAGACCACCGCGGCGAAGGCCGAGAGCAGGTAGGCCAGGGGCGCGCGGTCGAAGTACTCGCTGATCTGGAGGACCGAGCGACCCGTCGCAGCCAGCGCCAGCACGGCATACACGACGACGAGGACGACTCCGGGGCCTCCGAGGGCGCGACGGTCCTGCTCAGCCATTGGCGTTCCAGATCTGTTGGAGTCGGGCGGCCATGACCGCGACGGCGAAGCCACCCACCGCGAGTGAGCCCATCGCCCACCGCGACTTCTCCTTGATGGCGAGGAAGGCCGTTCCGATGGGGATGACCGGGAGGGAGACGAGGTATGCCGCGAATGTCGCCGTCTCGGTGGAGTCGTCGATGTGGTTCAGTCCCGCCAGCCCGGTGACCAGCTGCACGATGAGCGCCAGCTCGAGGAGAGCCGCGATCCCGAGCACCCAGTCGTCGATCAGGCGGTCCCTGACGGCATAGAACGTCGCGGCCACGAGGAGGAGGAGGGACAGGCCCACGACGGCATACGTCAGGGGAACGATCACGGGGCAACCCTAAACCGCCATCGACAGGTGGCACGGACCAGCCCTCGACAGGTGCGAGAATCGGTGGCGTGACCAGTGCGCAGCTCAAGGACGTGTCGATCGAATACGAAGTGGACGGCCCGCCTGACGGTGAGCCGATGCTCCTCGTGATGGGGCTGGGGGCCCAGCTCGTCGCGTGGCCCGCCGACCTCGTCGAGGGTCTCGTGGCACGCGGTTTCCGGGTGATCCGGATGGACAACCGTGACATCGGCCTGTCCACCAAGACGGTGGGCCCGGCGCCGACGCGCTCGGCTCTCCTCAAGGCCTTCGCACACCGGCGCTACGCGGTCTCCGACTACCTGCTTTCCGACATGGCCTCCGATGCCGTCGCCCTGCTGGATCACCTGGAGGTGCCGGCGGTGCACGTGGTGGGTGTGTCCATGGGCGGGATGATCGCGCAGCAGTTGACGATCGACCACCCGGAGCGTGTCCTGAGCCTCTGCTCGATCATGTCCAACACCGGCAGCCGGAGGCACGGCACCGTGTCCGCGCGCCTGCTGCCGACGATGGCCTCCACGATGACCACCCCACGCCCGAGCGACCCTGCCGAGGCGGAGGAGCTGGGCGTGGAGGGCTTTCGGCTCATCGCCGGTCCGCACTTCGACGCCGATGAGATCCGCGGCATGGTGCGCCACGCGATCTCGCGCAACATCAACCCGCTCGGCACCAGCCGCCAGCTCCTCGCGATCCAGGCGAGCCCCGACCGCACGCCGGCCCTGCGCGAGGTGCGGGTGCCCACCCTGGTCGTCCACGGGCTGCTGGACCAGCTCGTGCTCCCCAGCGGTGGAGTCGCGACCGCCCGCGCGGTGCCGGGGTCACGGTTGCTCATGTTCCCCGACATGGCCCACGACCTGCCCAAGCCTCGTCGCGCGGAGATCGTCGAGGCGATCACCCGCAACACCGAGCGGGTCGCAGCAGCGGTCTAGCGCGGCAGCGGTCTAGCCCGCGGCGAGCGAGTCCGAGAGGGCGGCCACGAGGAGGTCGATGTCGTCCTCGGACGCCACGATCGGTGGTGCAAGGCGGATGGTGGACCCGTGGGTGTCCTTCGCGAGGACACCCCGCTGCATGAGTCGCACCGACAGGTCGCGTCCGCTCACACCGCCGGGCTGCACGTCGAGCCCGGCCCACAGCCCCCGCACCCGGATGCCCTCGAGCCCGTTGCCCACGAGGGGTGTCAGCCCCTGCTCGAGCCGATCGCCGAGGTGCGCGGCCCGGGCCTGGACGTCGCCCTCGGCGAGCATCGTCACGACCTCATGTCCGATCGCAGCCGCGAGGGGGTTGCCGCCGAACGTCGAGCCGTGCGAGCCGGGGGTGATGACGTCCATGACATCGCGGTTGGCGGCGATGGCCGAGACGGGGTAGAGCCCGCCACCGAGGGCCTTGCCCATGATGTAGATGTCGGGCACGACGTCCTCGTGGTCACAGGCGAACGTGCGCCCGGTGCGGGCCAGACCGG
>JBDTDY010000342.1:0-16853 GCA_039922835.1 Ornithinibacter sp. | reverse complement strand
GCACCTCGCAGCGATCCTCTTCTCGGTCCTCGCGTTGGCAGGCTGTCTGGCCGGGTGGGTCCTGCTGCCTCGCCGGGGAGCTCCGCTCGGAGCCGACACGCGGGCCCGCGAGGCCGCCTGAGAGGCGCAGGTCAGGGGGTTGGGTAGCGGGCGTCGTAGCGCACGAACCCCGGAGTGCGCAGCGCCAGCACGCTGATCACGAGGATGCAGGCGATGCCTCCCGCCACGGCTGTCCACCCCTCCCCGACCTGCCCCGCCACCGTCCCGCCGAGCAGCTCGCCCAGCCGTGGGCCGCCCGCGACCACGACGATGAACACCCCCTGCAGCCGGCCGCGCATCCGGTCCGGCGCCGCACTCTGCAGGATCGTCGTCCGGAAGACGGCACTGACCGAGTCGGCTGCACCCGCCACCCCCATCGCGAGGAGCGCCCCCACGAGCGCCTGGTCGCGAGTCAGCGCCCCACCGGCCGCCAGCAGTGCCAGCCCGAGGCCGGCGATGCCGACCCCCCAGCCCACGATGCTCACCAGGATCGCAGCGCCCTGGCGACGGACCGAGCCGAGCCGTCCTGAGAAGAGCATGGCGAGGATGCCGCCCACCGCCGTCGCGGCATACAGGGCACCGACCGTGCGGGCACCGCCACCGAGGATCACGGCCCCCGCCGCCGGGAAGAGCACCCGCGGCTGGGCCAGCACCAGGGCGGCGATGTCTGCGATGAACGTCATCCGCACGTTGGGGGCTGTCCCCAGGAACCTGAATCCGTCCACCACGGAACGCAGGCCGGCACGGCGCACGACCCCCTCCTCACCGTGGTCCGGTGGCACCGGCCCGAGCTTGACGAGCCCGAGAACCGCTGCGGCGGTGAGGCATGAGTCGACCGTGTAGGCCGCCTTGTAACCGCCTGCGTCGATGAGCACGCCCGCCAGCAACGGACCCACCGTCATCGACGTGTTCATCGCGAAGACCGAGAGGGCGTTGGCTGCCGGCAGCTGGGCCAGCGGCAGGATCCGCGGGTAGATGCTCGATCGCGCCGGCGAGGAGACCGCGAAGGCCCCGCTCCAGAGCGCCACGATGGCGTAGAGGAGCAGCACCGACGTGTTGCCCAGCCAGGCCTGGGCCGCCGCGACCAGGCTGGTGCCCCACGCGACGAAGGTGGCGACGAGCGCCACGATACGTCGGTCGTGATGGTCCGAGAGGGACCCGCCGTAGAGACCGAGCACGATGAGCGGCACGAGGGCGAACAGCCCGACCACGCCGACCGACGCGGTGGACCCGGTGATGTCGTAGACCTGAAGCCCGATGGCGACCACGGCCATCTGGGAGCCGACGTTGGAGAGGGTGAACCCGGCATACACCGCTCGGTATGCCGCGCTCTCCCGGAGCGGAGTCAGGTCCGGGAAGAGGGAGCGCAGCACCTGCAGATCATGCCTGACCCGAGGGTGCAGCGCGGTGCTGGCGCTAGGGTCCGTTCATGGACACCCAGGGTCAGATCGCCCTCCTCATCGATGCCGACAACGCCCGCGCGACCCGGATCGAGCTGATCCTCGGCGAGCTCTCGACCTTGGGGGAGACCAACATCCGCCGCGCCTACGGCAACTGGACGAAGGCAGGGCTGAAGTCGTGGCAGGACGTGCTGCACGAGAACGCCATCCGACCCGTGCAGCAGTTCGACCAGAGCAAGGGCAAGAACGCGAGCGACATCGCACTCGCCGTGGACGCGGTCGAGATCCTGCACACCCAGCGGCCCGACGCGTTCGCGCTCGTCTCCAGCGACGCCGACTTCACTCCGCTGGTCATGCACCTGCGCGAGCACGGCGCCCGGGTCTACGGCTTCGGTGACGCGAAGACGCCCCAGCCGTTCCAGAGCGCGTGCACGCGGTTCCTCGTGCTCGATCGCCTCTCCTCCGGCGGCGAGCCGGCCACGGCCCCGGTGCCGGCGGTGGAGGAGAGCGCCCCGCCGAGCAGCGGTCGTGCCCGCAAGGCCTCCGCCCCGGTGACCGCTCCCGCCACGGGGGCGGCCACGAAGACCGCCGCGAAGAAGGCGCCGTCGAAGAAGGCTGCGGCCGCGGCACCCAGCGCCACGCCCCAACGAGCCACCCGGGCTCAGCTCCGCGGCGACAACAAGCTCGTGTCCCTGCTGCGCAGGGCCGTGGAGAGCGCCGCCGACGACGCGGGGTGGGCCCTGGTCGGCACCGTGGGGAACCGGATCTCCAACCAGTCCTCCTTCGACTCGCGCAACTACGGCTACGCGAAGCTGAGCAAGCTCCTCGAGGCGACCGACCTCTTCGACATCAAGGACAGCGGCGCCTCGGGCATGGCCGTGCGGGACCGGCGTCAGGGCGCAGGAGGGTCCACGAGCGGCGCCCCGGGTGGGAACGAGGGCGCGTGACGTGCACAATGGGCGCGCCCGACAACGGTGACGAGCAAGGGATGGACACCCCATGACGACGAGCGAAGCAAACCGCACCCTGAGCGACCCCGACTTCCGGCCGGGGCTGGAGGGCGTCGTGGCCTTCGAGTCCGAGATCGCCGAGCCCGACAAGGAGGGCGGCGCGCTGCGGTATCGCGGCGTCGACATCAACGACCTCGTCGGCCGGGTGTCCTTCGGCCAGGTGTGGGGGCTCCTCGTCGATGACCAGCTCGACCCGGGCCTGCCGCCCGCCGAGCCCTTCCCGCTGCCGGTGCACACCGGGGACATCCGCGTCGACGTGCAGTCCTCGATCGCCCAGCTCGCGCCCGTCTGGGGTTTCAAGCCGCTGCTCGACATCAGCGACGAGGAGGCCCGTCACCAGCTCGCGCGCGCCTCGGTGATGACGATGTCCTTCATCGGCCAGTCGGCCCACGGCCAGGGCTCCCCGATGGTGCCGCAGAGCGAGGTCGACAAGGGCTCCACCATCGCCGAGCGGTTCATGATCCGCTGGCGCGGCCAGCCCGACCCCGCGCACGTCGAGGCCATCGACTCCTACTTCATCTCCGCGGCCGAGCACGGCATGAACGCCTCGACGTTCACCGCACGCGTCATCGCCTCGACCGGCGCCGACGTCGCAGCCTGCCTCTCGGGCGCGATCGGCGCCCTCTCCGGCCCGCTGCACGGTGGTGCGCCCTCGCGCGCCCAGCACATGATCGAGGGCGTGGAGCAGATGGGTGACGCCCGTCGCTACGTGCGCGAGGCGCTGGACCGCAAGGAGCGGCTGATGGGCTTCGGGCACCGGGTCTACCGGGCCTACGACCCACGGGCCGCGGTGCTGCGCGACACCTGCAAGCGCCTGGGCGCCCCGCGCTACGAGGTGGCGCTCGAGCTCGAGAAGGCCGCGATCGCGGAGCTGGCCGAACGGCATCCCGAGCGGGTCATGGAGACCAACGTCGACTACTGGGCCGCGGTGCTGCTCGACTTCGCCCAGGTGCCCGGCGACATGATGACGCCCCTGTTCGCCTGCGCGCGTGTGGCCGGCTGGTCGGCGCACATCCTGGAGCAGAAGCGCACCGGTCGCCTGATCCGGCCGAGCGCCCGCTACATCGGTCACGGCCCCCGCGCCATCGAGGACGTCGCGGGCTTCGACCCCCAGCGCTGATCCGACCAGCGACACCTGGCCCCCCGACAACGGCCGCACCCCGCGCCAACGCCCTCACCCCCCGCCAACGCCCTAACCTCTGCTAGCAGAGGTGAGGGCTCGATCCACAGGGTGCATCGTGTGGTTCTGGCACTAACCTCTGCTGACCCCTCGACGACACCCCGCTCAGCAGACATTCCTTCGCCAACCACATGGTGCACCGTGTGGTTCTGACACCAACCTCCGCTGAGCCGTCGCAGCCGCGAGTTGTCCACAGGCCCTCTGCAGGGAAGACCCAACCTGGTCCACTCTTGGGCCATGGACCTCCATGACATCGCCATCGACGGGCTCGTCTCCACGGCACAGGCCCGCTCGATCGGCCTCGGCCCGGCAGACCTGCGTGCCCTGCGCTCCTCCGGAGCGATCCGCCGACTCATCAGAGGCTGGTATGCCGTCCGCGCACCCGACGCTGACCTCCCACCGTGGCAGGGTGAGGACCACTTCGCATCGGCACGTGCGCTGCACCGGTTGACGACCATCGCCCTGCTGCGGTCCTTCGACGGGCGAGTGTGCGCAAGCCACCAATCGGCACTCGTGCTGCACGGCGTCTCGCTCTGGCGTTCCGATCTCTCGATGGTCCACGTCGCGCGCGTCTGCGATGACCACACCCGCCACCGCACCGGAGCCGTGATCCATCCGGCCTGCGGTGCGGACCCCGTGCCCGCCACCACCGAGAGCAGCCAGACGCGTCACGTCACGGTGCCTCCCGCCGTCGCCGTGGTTCAGGTCGGGCTCCGGCCGTTCAAGGGCGGTCGAGCCTTCCCGCTCGAGAGCCTCGTGGCCGCAGACAGCGCGCTGCACCTCGGGCTCGTGACGCACGACGATCTCGATGCCGCTGTGGCTCTGCACGAAGGCCATCCCGGCATCCGTGCGGTCCGTGAGCTCCTCGTCCACGCCGACGAGCGTCACGAGAGCATCGGAGAGACCCGGCTGGCCCTCGCCCTGCGCCTGCTGGGCTACGAGACCGAGCCGCAGGAGCGCCGAACGATCGGCTCGACCACCTACCGGGTGGACCAGCGCATCAAGGGCACCCGCGTCGTCATCGAGTTCGACGGCATCGTGAAGTACCTTCCGGCAGCGCCCACCGAGGACGACCTGAGCCGTGCCCGCCAGATCCTGGTGGCCGAGAAGGTGCGTCAGGACCAGCTGGCCGAGGACGGCGATGAGTTCGTCCGCGTGCGGTGGGCCCAGCTCGACGGCATCCACGAGCTCGGCGCTCGGATCGAGGCAGCCATCGTGCGGTCCGGCGGCAGGCTCAGCGCCTGAGTCACCCACTCGTGCGCCCACCGGCACTCAGCACACCCTGGTGCCAAAACCACACGGTGCACTCTGTGGATCAGGCACGAACCTCTGCTGAGCCGATCACCCGTCAGCACTCAGCACACCTTGGTACTCCAACCACACGTAGCACCCTGTGGTCCTGGCACGAACCTCTGTTAGCAGAGGTTCGTGCCAGGACCAGACGCATCGCGGGCGCGGCGCCCACATGACGGACCCGCCGTCCGCAACCCGCGCATCGCCTGTGAAGATGACAGCGGTCGTGGAGTCGCCGACGACGCCGACCCCGCGGCCACCTCTCCCCTGCGCGCCCGCCGCAGCAGGGGCCCCTTGCCTGCGAGCCCGTCGCGGGCCGGACACCCCCAAACCACCACCTCGGAGCCAGCCGTGAGCGACGTCCCGCAGATCACCATCCCCGCCGACCTCCTGCCCGAGGACGGCCGGTTCGGCTCCGGCCCGTCCAAGGTTCGCCCCGCGCAGGTCGACGCGCTCGCCGCGATCGGCCGCACCGTGCTCGGCACCTCGCACCGCCAGGCCCCGGTCAAGAACCTCGTCAAGGGTGTGCGCTCGGGGCTGTCGACCTTCTTCGACCTCCCCGACGGGTACGAGGTCGTCCTCGGCAACGGCGGCGCGACCGCGTTCTGGGACATCGCGGCATTCGGCCTCGTCCGCGACCGCGCGCAGCACCTGACCTTCGGGGAGTTCTCGAGCAAGTTCGCCACCGTCACCAAGAACGCCCCGTTCCTCGGCGAGCCCACCGTGATCTCCAGCGACCCGGGCTCCCTGCCCTCTCCGCGCGCGGAGGCCGGTGTCGACGCCTACGCGTGGGCGCACAACGAGACGAGCACCGGTGTGATGGCCCCGGTCCAGCGGGTCGAGGGCGCGGATGCCGATGCGCTGGTCCTGATCGACGCCACCTCGGGCGCGGGCGGGCTCCCGGTCGACGTCAGCCAGTCCGACGTCTACTACTTCGCCCCGCAGAAGTCCTTCGCCTCCGACGGTGGCCTCTGGCTCGCGCTCTTCTCCCCCGCTGCGCTCGCCCGCGTCGAGGAGATCGCCTCGAGCGGCCGCTGGGTCCCCGACTTCTTCAGCCTGCCGACGGCGGTGACGAACAGCCGCCTCGACCAGACCTACAACACCCCGGCCGTCGCGACCCTCGCCATGCTCGCCAACCAGGTCGAGTGGCTCAACGAACAGGGCGGGCTCGACTGGGCCACCGCGCGCACGGCCGATTCTTCCGGCCGGCTCTACAGCTGGGCCGAGAACACCTCGTATGCCGCGCCTTACGTCGCCGAACCGGCGCACCGCTCGCAGGTGGTCGCCACCATCGACTTCGATGACGCGATCGACGCCTCGGCCATCGCGAAGACGTTGCGCGCCAATGGCGTCGTCGATGTCGAGCCCTACCGCAAGCTCGGTCGCAACCAGCTGCGCGTCGCATGCTTCCCGGCGGTCGAGCCCGACGACGTCAGCAAGCTCATCGGCTGCATCGAGCACGTCGTCGCCCACGTCAGCTGAGCTCGCTCCGGGCGGTTACGCTTTTCTGCGGCGCTCCGTAGATGCATAGGGCCCTGACGATCTGCGGACGCGAGGTTTCGAGGTGACTGGCATGGAATCCGACGTCGCGATCCCTGAAAGCCGTCCGAGCCGGAGCCACGATCGCGCCACCCCCACGGACGGCAGCGAGAGGGTGGCGAAGACCCGCGGCAGTGCTGAGTCCGCGGGCGTTCGCGGCGACATCCAGGGGCTGCGGGCGGTGGCAGTGGTCATCGTTCTCGTCTTCCACTTCTGGCCCACCGGCCTGACCGGCGGTTATGTCGGTGTCGACGTGTTCTTCGTCATCTCCGGCTTCCTCATCTCCTCCCACCTGCTTCGCTCCCCACCCACGACCCTCGCCGCCCTCGGGGCGTTCTGGGGCCGACGCATCCGCCGACTGCTGCCCGCCGCCTCACTGGTGCTCGCTGTGACCCTGCTCGCTGGGCTGGTGTGGCTGCCCTCGACGCAACTGCCGACCCTTGCCCGTGAAGTGGCGGCATCGGCCGTTTCTCTGGAGAACTGGGCGCTGGCCCGATCGGCGACCGACTACTTTGCCGCCGAGAACGCACCCAGCCCGGTGCAGCACTATTGGTCGCTCTCCGTCGAGGAACAGTTCTACGTCCTCTGGCCTCTCCTCATCGCGCTGCTCACGATCGCCGGTCGTCGCCACCGACCGGGAGCCTGGCGCTCCGCCGGACTGTTGGCCGTTACGGCAGCGTCGTTCGCGGCATCCGTCGTCATCACCCGCACCGACCCCGCGGCCGCCTACCTCGTGACTCACACCCGCGTCTGGGAGCTCGGGCTGGGGTCGATCCTCGCCCTCATGGTCTTCAACGGTTGGCGGCTCCGCTCCTCCATGGCACGCGTCGTCGTCGGGTGGGTGGGTCTGGGTGCCATCGCGTGGGCGGCTCTCACGTTCGACGAGACCACCGCGTTCCCCGGGTCTGCAGCCTTGCTGCCCACGCTCGGCGCAGCGCTCGTGATCGCCGCTGCGACCGACGGGCTGCCGTGGTCACCCGGTGCCCTGTTGAACTGGCGCCCGTCACAGGTCATGGGCGACCTCTCCTACTCCGTCTACCTCTGGCACTGGCCGATCGTGGTCCTCGCACCCTCCGCGCTCGGCCGCGGCCTCGACAACCTCGACAAGGTGGTGGCAGTCGCGGCGGTCCTCCTTCTCGCCCTCCTGACCAAGCGCTACGTCGAGGACCCGGTGCGACGCGCCAGGTCACTGGCGCTGAGCCTCCCCAAGAGCTTTGCCATCGCCGCAGCCAGTGCGCTCCTCCTCACGGGCGCGAGCTTCGGCGTGGCGGGCCACGCAGAGACTGCGCGCGTCGCAGAGGAGCAGGCGCTGCAAAAGGCGGTGTCCAGCGACGACTGCATCGGGGCTGCAGCCCTGCGCAACACTCGATGCGAGTCGATCGCCGGCAAGCAGCTGTTCTCCAGCCCCGCCGTGGCGAGCACCGACCGCTCCGTGGTCTACGCGGATGGCTGCTGGTCCAACCGTCCCTACACCGCTCACAACATCTGCACCTACGGGAAGCGCGACGGTGACGTTCGCGTGGCGCTACTGGGAAACTCCCACGCCGGGCACTGGCAGCCAGCCCTGGCACCCATCGCCGAGGCTCGCGGGTGGCGTCTGGACACCTACCTCGTGTCGCAGTGCTACACGGTGACGGTCCCGGTCAGCTTCGGCTCCAGCGACCTCACGAAGAACTGCACCGCCTGGAACGAATGGGCCATCGGCGAGGTCTCGTCTGGTGCTTATGACCTGGTCGTGATGAGCAACCGCACCTTCCAACAGCTGGTGGGGGTGAGCCCAGCCGACAAGGGCAGAGTCGCTCAACAGGCCTATCAGGACACACTCGCCACCATCTCCAAGAACGGCACTCGCGTGCTCGTGATCCGTGACGTGCCCTCGGCCGTGCAGTCGGCGCCTGACTGTGTCGCCGTGCACCTCACTGACGTCGAGGCATGTGCCAACCCCGCGAAGAAGGCGCTCGAGCGCGACCCCCTCTTCGATGCAGCCGAGGTGGACACCACGGGTTTGGTGTCCACCCTCGACCTGAGCGACCGATTTTGTCGAGGGGAGACGTGTTACGTCGTGATCGGGGGGCTGATCGCCTACTTCGACCATGGCCACATGACTGCCACCTTCGCTCGCACCCTCGTGCCTGACGTGGGCCCGGCACTGGACAAGGCCGTCGCCAGCCGCCGCCCCTGATGGATCACGTCGCCCGGTCTGAGGGTCAGCGGGTCAGCGGGTCAGCGGGTCAGCGCGTATCCGACTGCGACCAGAAGCAGCAGGGCCAGCACCCCGAGGGTCATCCGGCGCCGGAACAGCGGCGTCATCGCGCGGGCTCCGGGACCGGCATGGTGGGGGCCTCGAGCGCTGGCGCGGTGCTGACCCTCACGCGGGGTCGGCGCTGGGACTCATAGCTCACCCGGACGTTCTCCGAGCGCCCGAGCCAGATCGAGACGCCGATGAGCGAGAGGCCGACGGCGACCGAGCCGATGCCGATGGTCCACCTCGGGCCGAACTGCTCGGAGATCCACCCGATGAGGGGCGCCCCGACCGGGGTGCCTCCCATGAAGATCGCCATGTAGAGGGCCATCACCCGGCCGCGCATCTCCGGTGCCACCCGGGTCTGCACCATGGCGTTCGCCGTGGTGAGCGCGGTGAGCGCGGTCAGTCCCACCGGGACCAGGGCCAGCGCGAAGAGCCAGTAGGTGGGTGCAACAGCCGCGAGAGCGGAGGCACCGGTGAACCCGACGAGCGAGATCAGGAGCACGCGCAGCCGCGGGACGCTGCGACGAGCAGACATCAACGCCGCAGCGAGTGACCCGATCGCCATGATCGACCCCAACAGCCCGAACTCGCTCGCACCCTTGTCGAAGACCTTCGTGGCCATCAGGGCCATCGTGATCTGGAAGTTCATCCCGAACGTTCCCAACACGAAGACCAGCACCATGACGAGCTGGATGTCGCGCCGGTGCTTGACGTAGGTGAAGCCCTCCCGGATGCCGCCGCGGCCCTTCACGCGTGGGGCGGGGCTCAGCTCTGAGGTCCGTAGCCGCAGCAGGGCGACGATGACGAAGACGAAGGTGAGGGTGTTGAGCAACAGCGCCTCCCCGGTGCCCCACGCAGCGATGACCAGACCGGCCACCCCTGGGCCGACGAGCCGACCGGTGTTGAAGGAGGCCGAGTTGAGCGCCACGGCATTGGAGAGCTTGTCCGGCGGAACCATCTCGGAGACGAAGGCCTGACGAGCAGGGTTGTCGATGGCGGTCGCGACACCTTGGAAGAGCGCGATGGCGTAGACGTGCCAGAGCTGGGCGGTGCCGGTGATCGCCAGCACCCCCAGGAGCAGACTCGTCAGTGCCAGGAGCGTCTGGGTGATCAGGAGGATGCGCCTCTTGGAGAACCGGTCCGCGATCAGGCCCGCCCACGGGGCAAGCACGAGGAAGGGGAGGAACTGGAGGCCGGTGACGACTCCCAGCGCGGTGGCGGACCCCGCTGTGAGCACGGTCAGGACGAGCCAGTCCTGACCGACGCGCCCCATCCAGGTGCCGATGTTCGAGACGAGGGCCCCGGTGGCCCAGACGCGGTAGTTGCGAACCTCCATCGAGGTGAACGTGGGGCTCACTCGGCGGCCATCCTCTCCAGGAGGGCGGTCGCTTCTGCCATCAGGACCCGCTCGTCATCGCTCAGGCGCTCGAGCCGTAGGGCGAGCCACTGGTCACGACGGCACCTGGTGTCGCGGATGGTGCGCTTGCCCTCGACAGACAGCGACAGGATGACCTGGCGACCGTCGGTGGGGTCAGCGGCGCGGTCGACGAGCCCGGACTCCACGAGGCCGGAGACGGTGCGACTCATGCTCGGCGCGCTGACGCGCTCGATGTCGGCGAGCTCCTTCGGGGTGTGCGGGCCGTCCTCGAGGCGGACGAGGACGGAGAACTGGTGTGGGGGCACGGCGGCCTGGCTCTCGAAGCGGACGCGCCGGGAGATGCGCATGCACGCCATGCGCAGGTCGCTGGTGAGGTGGTCCCTCTCGGCGCGCGTCATCGCCGTCGTTCTCTCGCTGGACACAGTCATGGCTCACCCCTCGGAGGTCTCATCAGATAATGAGCACAAGTCATTACCTCGGCTAAGTATTCCACGCATCGATAGCGCACGGCATCCGCACCGAGCGCAGCCTGTGCCTCGCTACGCTGTGCCGGTGAGTGAGCCCGAGACGCCCCAGACACCCGCACCAGCGCCAGCGCCCGCGCCAGCACAGACGGTCGGCGAAACGGGCGCGACGACGCCCTTCGGCCCGTCGGCGCCCGTGTCGAGCGTCACGCTGTCTGCCACCAGCATCGCGGTCGTAGGGACGGCCCTGTGGGTTCTCGCGCTCGTGGTGACACTCATCGTGCCCGCGCTGCACAGCGGGGAGCGCTCATGGTGGCCCTGGGCGTGCGTCACCGGTATCGGGTTGGGCATCTTCGCCTTCACCTACGTGCGACGTGGGCGCGGCAACGCCGTGGGAGCCTGAGTCCGGGGCGCCGTGGAGTTCAGGGGCGGTCGGGCTCAGGCCGGTCGGGCTCAGACGCAACCCGGCCTTGGACGCAAACCGGCCTCAGACGCGGTCGAGCTGCTGGTCGTCGAGGATGGGAGCAGAGACCCGCTCCGGTGTGGGCGCATCCATGTCGACCTCGGAATGCGCACCGCACCCGTGGTCCAGGCTGACGACGCGCCCGTCGCTCGGCGACCACTCGTTGGCACAGACACCGAAGACCGCACGCAGTGCACCCGCCATCGGCACGAAGAACCCGCACGTCGAGCAGTGCGCGGGCGCCTTCACCGCGATCGGCGCCGTCGGCCCGGACGCCCCCTCGTACCACCGCTGGGCCGCGACCTCGCGACCCTCGGCGGACAGCACCCGGGGCCTGCCCAGACCGAGCTCCCAGAGCGCGACCGCGTCGACATCCTCCTCGCCCGTGGCCTCGAACCCCGCCACGAGCAACGGGTCGTCGACGACCATCGGGGTCACGTCTCCCGGCCCGACGTCACCGGGAGCCAACCGCTCGGCATACGGCACCCAGTCCTGCGAGAGCATCGAGCCCTCGCCGGGCACCAAGTTCGTCTCGCACACCGTCACCGTCTTGGAGCGGGCGACGCGCGACACCGAGATGGCCCACTGCCAACCGACGTATGCCGCTGCGCTGCAGGCGAAGTAGTGCGTCGCGAGACGCTCCTCCTCCATCGTCATGCCGAGGTGGTCGCCGACGGCACCGGGGAGGCTGATCGAGGACGCAGCCTCTCGGGCGAGCTCGACCGCTCCACGCAGGGTGGCGTCAGGCTTGACGGCAGTGCTCACAGCTCGAGGTCACCGGCCACGGCGCGCAGCACCTGGGCGATCTGGTTGCCGTGCGCCTTGTCCGGGTAGTGCCCGCGACGCAGCGACTCCGACATCGAGTCGAGGAGCTTGATGACGTCTTCGACGATGACGACCATCTCGTCAGCGGGCTTGCGATCCCGCACGCGGCGGTTGACGGCCACCGACGGCGCCGGGTCCAGCAGTCGCACCGACAGGGCCTGAGCACCACGTCGCCCCTCCGCGATGCTGAACTCGATCCGCTGCCCACCCTTGAGCGAGTCGACCCCCTCGGGCAGGGCGCTGCTGGGCACGAACACGTCCCCCTCGCCGCCCTCGCCGGACACGAAGCCGAACCCCTTGTCGGAATCGAAGAACTTCACCTTGCCAGTGGGCACGGTCCACCTCTCAGGGTGCATCGTCACAGGTGGTGCCCGGTCGGGCACCGTCCCCAAGGCTAACCGCTCGACCGTATGCCGCGCTGCCGGGTTCTCCGGATCGGTCGCCTCCCTGCGCGTTCAGGAAACCGGGTGGCTCACCGCCACCGACCTGTGGGACGTTGACGTGGTGCCAGACCCCGCGCCGAGCCCTGCGGAGCCGGAGCCGTCAGGATCGCCCCGGCTCACCCTCCGCGGCTTCTGGGAGGCGCTTCCGCTCCCCGGCCGTTGGCTCCTGTCGACCACGGCTGTCTCCACCCTCGGCAGGGGGATGACGCTCCCCTTCACGATCATCTACATCCACGAGGTGCGCCACATCGACCTGGACGTCGCGGGCCTGCTGATGGGCCTCATCGCGCTGGTGGCCGTCCTGGTCACCGGGCCCGTGGGCATCCTCACCGATCGACTCGGTGCCCGGGTGGTGCTCGTCTGGGGTCACCTCGCGCAGCTCATCGGTGCCGTGGTGCTCGCCTTCGCCACGAGCATCCCGGCCTTCGTCCTGGCCTTCGTGCTCCTGGGCGTGAGCTTCGGGGTCGGGTGGCCCGCGTTCAACGCCATGATCGCGAGCATCGTCGAGGGGAGGCTCCGCACCCAGTTCTTCGGGATCAACTTCGCCCTGGTCAACCTCGGAATCGGCATCGGGGGCGTGGTCAGCGGCTTCCTCACCGACGTCGAGCGGGCCTGGACCTTCACCGCGATCTTCCTGGCCGACGCCGTGTGCGTCCTGATCCCCATCGCCCTCCTGCTCGGCCCGTTGCGCCGCGTCGCGGGACGCCCACCCCCTGCGGAGTCAACCGCGCCGAGCACCGGCTATCTCGACATCATCCGCAGACCTGCTGTCCTGTGGATCACGGCCATCGCGTTCCTGTCGAGCTGTGCGGGCTACGGCCAGATGGAGGCGGGCTTCCCGGCATTCGCCCGGCAGGTGAGCGAGGTCTCCACCCGGACCATCGGCTTCGCGTTCGCCGCCAACACCGCGGTGATCGTCGGCCTCCAGTTCCTCGTGCTGCGGATCATCGACGGCCGCCGCCGCACCCGTGTGTTCCTCGGCCTCGTCGGCACCTGGATCGCGGCCTGGCTGCTTCTGGGCGCGACGGGCATGGTGGCCGGCACAGCACTGGCCGCGGGTGGTGTCATCGTGTTCCACGTCCTCTTCGGCCTCGGCGAGACGATGCTCCAACCGACGGTGCCTGCGATCGTCAACGACCTCGCCTCCGACCACGACCGAGGCCGTTACAACGCGGTCTCGGCCGGCGCCTTCCAGCTGGGCGCGATCACGGCACCGGTCGTCGCCGGGTGGCTGCTCAGCGAGCGCCGGGGAGGGGCTCTCATCTTCGTGATCGTGCTCTCCCTGGCCGCTGTCGCCGTGCTGGCCATCGCCCTGGAGAGGCGGATCAGCCCCGAGGTCAACGGCCTCGACCCGCGTGGTGTCGCCCCGCCTGGCCTCAGCCCTGCGGTTGCCCCATCACCGCAATCCGGCTGAGCGCCATCCCGTCCTTGGCGGCAACCACCCGGACGTGGGCACCGACGACCGGGGCGCCCCCTCGGGCCGTGACGGAGTTCGCGGTGATCGTGTACGTCGCCGTGAAACCATCCGTGCTCTTGACGGCCACGGACCGACCT
This sequence comes from Ornithinibacter sp., assembly GCA_039922835.1. Classification (GTDB taxonomy): domain Bacteria; phylum Actinomycetota; class Actinomycetes; order Actinomycetales; family Dermatophilaceae; genus Fodinibacter. The sequence continues at coordinate 3,017 of JBDTDY010000342.1, read as the reverse complement.
GCCGTGTATGCCGTGACCTCACCGACCTGGAACACGGTCGTCACCGCCTTGCCGCCCGCGCCCGCTGCTGTGACCTCGCCGTGCAGCGCCCCGCCCAGGCCCGAGCCACCGGGCCCGAACCCCCGGCCGCGCGTCATGCCCGGCATCATCGCGTCCGGCCCACCACGGTCCGTGCCGTGGCCGTTCCCCCAGCCGTTCCCCTGCCCCTGACCCCTGCCCGGTTTCGGTCCGTTGCCCTTCTCGTCTCCATCGCCCTGTCCGTTGCCCCGGCCCACGCCGTTTTCCGGGCCCTCGCGCCCCTGGGACATCATCGGTCCGTGGTCCTCACCCAGGACGCGACGCCCGACCGCGAGAGCGCTCAGGCCCAGACCGCCCACCAGGACGGCGGTGACGAACAGCGCAGCAAGCACCACTGCGACGCGGCCACCCGTGCTCGACAACGCACCGTCCCACAGACCATGGGCACCCTGACCGGGCTGCGGCCCCCTCGAGGCTGGTGCTGCAGTCGACGGCGCTGCAGACGATGCCACTGGGGGTGCCGGGACATCCGGCCCGCTCTGCGGGGAGGGAGGTTGGTGTGGGCCCTGTTCGTCGGTCATGTCCGAATCCTCCTCCCGTGGGGAGGCCCTGTGAATGGGAAGGCGGACACTCACACCGAACTCACAGTCCCCTGGAGGGCGGGGGCTTCCCTCGCGGGCCACCCCCTCGCCCAGCGGGCCAGCGTCCTTCCTTCAGCCCCCGGTGAGAGCTCGCACGACCCGCGAGGGCGACGGTCGACCGAGGTGGCCCGCCATCCACGCGCTGGTCTCGACCAACGCGTCGAGGTCGATGCCCGTGGCGACGCCGGCCCCCTCGAGGGCCCAGAGAAGGTCCTCGGTCGCGAGGTTGCCGGTGGCGGACTGCGCGAACGGGCATCCACCGAGACCCCCGGTCGACGCGTCGACCACCGTCACGCCGTCACGCAGGGCAGCCATCGTGTTGGACAGCGCCTGACCATAGGTGTCGTGGAAGTGCACCCCGATCCGCTCGACCCCGATCCCGGCCGCGTCGAGCGCGCCGAGCAGTCGGTGGACGTGTCCAGTCGTGCCGACCCCGATCGTGTCGCCGATGGAGAGCTGGTCACAGCCCAGATCCATCAGCCGCTGGCAGACGTCGACGACCTGGCCCACGGGCACGGGTCCCTCCCACGGGTCACCGAAGCACATCGAGACGTAGGCCCGCACCCACAAGCCCTCTGCCCGCGACCGTTCGACCACTGGCCGGAACATCGAGATCGACTCCGCGACATCGCGGTTGAGGTTGCGCCGGGCGAAGGTCTCGGTAGCACTGCCGAAGATGGCGACGGCGCCGACTCCAGAAGCGAGCGCCCGGTCCAGACCGCGTTCGTTGGGCACGAGGACCGGTCGCTGCCGGCCGAGCCCGTCCTCACCGAGCAACTGGAGCACCTCGGCAGCGTCCGCGAGCTGCGGGACCCAGCGCGGGTCGACGAAGGAGGTGGTCTCCACGGTCTGCAGCCCTGCCCCGACGAGGCGTCGGACGAACTCCGCCTTGACGACTGCCGGGACCACCGTCGCCTCGTTCTGAAGTCCGTCGCGCGGACCGACCTCGTAGATCGTGACGGCGCCCGGGAGTCCCGGGTCTGGTTCGACCTGCGGCAGCGGGAGTCTCACGCTTCGATCCTGACACGCCCACGCCGTGGAGGCGAACGGCCCACCGGATACCCTCGTGCCGCGTGGCCACGACCTCGGTGACGCCACGACACGACGGGGAGGGCAGTGCCGATGAGCAGCACCGACGATCAGGGGCAGGGCCAGGACCCGTTCAACGACCCCACGGCTCCCGCCCCCGACGCACCACTCACCCCGCCGTATGCCGGTGGGCCGTCTGCTGGGGAGGAGCCGCCGAACCCCTACCCGACCCAGCCCCCGACCCCCCGCCAGGAGCCCTACGGCCAGCACGGGGAGTACGGAGCGCCACCTGCCTACGGGCAGCAGCCATACGGCGAGGCCCTGGAGTACGGCCAGCCCTCGCCCTACGGCCAGGCCCAGCCCCCGGCATACGGCCAGCAGCCATACGGCGAGGCCCCGGCGTACGGCCAACCCTCGCCCTACGGCCAGGCACAGCCCCCCACCTACGGCCAGCCCCCGGCATACGGGTCGCCGCTCCCCGGCCCCTACGCTCCCGGGCCGGGCGCCTACGGGGTGGAGCAGCGCAACACGAGCGCCCTGACCCTGACGATCCTCTCGGGCATCTCGATCCTCTGCTGCGGAGGCATCTTCAGCATCCCTGCGCTGGTCTTCGGCATCATCGCGCTGACGAAGCAGACCACCGACCCCACCGAGTCCAGGCGGATGACCAAGTTCGGCTGGATCGCCTTCGCCGTGGGGGTCGCCATCCTCGTGGTCGTGGCCGGCATCGTCATCGCCATCGCCGTCGCGGGCGGCTTCGACACCTCCTCGACCTACGAGGGGTACTGACTCCAGGAGCCGGCACCCAACCTCCAGCGGACGTCCAGCCCACTCCCAGACTTCTCCGGGACAATGACGCCGTGAGCAATGAGACCGAGGCCAAGCTGCTCGTCGTCGAGGACGAGCCGAACATCCGCGAGCTCCTCGCAACGTCGTTGCGCTATGCCGGTTTCGACGTGGCCACGGCCGCGACCGGTGCCGAGGCCCTTCGCGTCGCGGCCGAGCACGAGCCCGACCTCTGCGTGCTGGACGTCATGCTCCCCGACATGGACGGATTCACCGTGACGCGCCGGCTGCGCGAACAGGGGCGACTTCTCCCCATCGTCTTCGTCACGGCCCGTGACTCGGTCGACGACAAGATCAAGGGCCTCACCGTGGGCGGGGACGACTACGTCACCAAGCCGTTCAGTCTCGAGGAGGTCGTGGCGCGCATCCGCGCGGTCCTGCGCCGCACCCGGCTCGACGAGCGCGAGAATCCCGCACTGGTCGTCGGCGATCTGGAGCTGGATGACGACTCGCACGAAGTCACCCGCGCCGGTCGGGTCATCG